>NZ_JBBWCB010000151.1:0-12660 GCF_039888995.1 Pseudomonas rossensis
CTCCAAGGGTGACTGGGGCGATGCGTTCCTGTTTGCCCTGGCCGTTGCCGTTGGTCTGACCCCGGAAATGCTGCCGATGATCGTCAGCGCCAACCTGGCCAAAGGCGCCATGGCTATGGCCAAGCGAAAAGTGGTGGTCAAGCGCCTCAATGCGATCCAGAACTTCGGTTCGATGGACGTGCTGTGCACCGACAAGACTGGCACCCTGACCCAGGACAAGATCATCCTCGAGCACCACATCGACAGCCACGGCCGGCGCGACGATTCGATCCTCGAACTGGCGTGGCTCAACAGCCATCACCAGAGTGGTCTGAAGAATCTGATGGACCAAGCCGTGGTGCAATTCGCCAACGCTAATCCAACGTTCCGTGTGCCGTTCGCCTACAGCAAAGTCGACGAATTGCCGTTCGACTTCGTCCGTCGGCGCCTGTCGATCATCGTCAAGGACAGCCGCGACGATCACCTGATGGTGTGCAAGGGCGCGGTCGAGGAAATGCTCAGCATCGCCAGCCACATCAATGAAAGCGGCCAGGTGGTCGCGCTGGATGCACAGCGACGCAAAGACTTGCTGGCCCTGGCCAACGAGTACAACGAGGACGGTTTCAGGGTACTGCTGGTTGCCACCCGCGAAATCCCGAAAACCCAAAGCAAAAACCAGTACAAAACCGCCGATGAGCGCGACCTGGTGATTCGCGGCTTCCTGACCTTCCTCGATCCGCCAAAAGAAACTGCCGGCCCGGCCATTGCCGCACTGCGCGACATGGGCGTGACGGTCAAGGTGCTGACCGGCGACAACGCCGTGGTCACCTGCAAGATCTGCCGTGAAGTCGGCCTCGATCCAGGCACGCCGCTGCTCGGCCAAGACATCGAGCACATGGACGACACCACCCTCAAGCTGCGGGTCGAAGAACGCACGGTGTTCGCCAAGCTGACACCGCTGCAAAAATCCCGGGTGCTCAAGGCGCTGCAAGGCAACGGTCACACCGTGGGTTTCCTCGGCGACGGCATCAACGACGCCCCGGCGCTACGCGATGCCGACGTCGGGATCTCGGTGGACAGCGGCACGGACATCGCCAAGGAATCGGCGGACATCATCCTCCTGGAAAAGAGCCTGATGGTGCTCGAAGAAGGCGTGCTCAAGGGCCGCGAAACCTTCGGCAATATCATGAAGTACCTGAACATGACCGCCAGCTCCAATTTCGGCAACGTGTTCTCAGTGCTGGTGGCCAGTGCGTTCATTCCATTTTTGCCGATGCTGTCGATCCACCTGCTGCTGCAAAACCTCATGTACGACATCTCTCAGCTGGCGTTGCCGTGGGACAAGATGGACAAAGAGTTCCTGCGCAAACCGCGCAAGTGGGATGCGAAGAACATTGGTCGCTTCATGCTGTGGATCGGGCCGACCTCGTCGATCTTCGACATCACCACGTTTGCCCTGATGTGGTACGTGTTCGCCGCCAACAGCGTGGAAATGCAGAGCCTGTTCCAGTCTGGCTGGTTCATCGAAGGATTGCTGTCGCAGACGTTGGTGGTGCACATGCTGCGCACCCAGAAGATTCCGTTCTTCCAGAGCACGGCTGCATTGCCGGTGATTCTCGCGACCGGTGTAGTGATCTGCCTGGGTATCTACATCCCCTTCTCGCCGCTGGGCGCGCTGGTCGGCCTGGTGCCGTTGCCATGGGAATACTTCCCTTGGCTGGTGGGTACTTTGCTCAGCTACTGCGTGGTGGCGCAGACCATGAAGACGATCTACATCCGCCGGTTCAAGCAGTGGTTTTGATCGGGCAACCCCAATTGCCCTGATCACCACAAATCCCTGTGGGAGCGAGCTTGCTCGCGATAGCGGACTCTCAACCAACACAAATGTTGAATGTACAGCCGCCATCGCGAGCAAGCTCGCTCCCACAGTAAAATGTCACGCTTAAAAAAGGAGAGTTCTCATGTCGGGAACGACTCTACTGATCAACCTCGCGGGCGCCATTGCATTGTTGCTGTGGGGCACGCATATGATTTCTTCGGCGCTGTTGCGCGGCTTCGGCACGCCACTGCGCCACTGGATGGGCCGGCATCTGAACAACCGCTGGCTGGCCCTGCTCGCGGGCATCGGCATCACCGGCGTCTTGCAAAGCAGCACCGCCGTCAGCCTGATGGCCACCTCGTTCACCGCCGCCGGCACTCTGGGCCTGGCCCCGGCGCTGGCGGTGATGTTCGGCGCCAACATCGGTTCGACCCTGGTGGTGCAGCTGCTCAGCGCTGACATTTCGATCCTTACACCCATCGTTTTACTGACCGGCCTGACCGTCTTCCGGCTGCGGGATGACTCGCGTTTCGAGAGCGTCGGCTGTGCATTGATCGGCCTGGGGCTGATGCTGATGGCCCTGCATATGCTCGGCTCGACACTGGCCGACGTGGAAGGCACGCCCGTGTTCCAGCTGATCATGCAAAGCCTCGACGGCGACCTGCTGATTGCGCTGCTGGTAGCGCTGCTGGTAGCGCTGATCCTTACCTGGCTCTGCCATTCGAGCGTGGCCGTGGTGCTGCTGATCGTGTCCCTGGCCGCCACCGGAATGCTCTCGGCAACGACCATCGTCGCGCTGGTGCTCGGGGTGAACATTGGCGGTGCGTTACCGTCGGTGATCAATGCCGGCTCGAACGTCGGCCGGCGCCTGCCCCTCGGCAATCTGCTGGTGCGGGCCTTGGGCGCAGCGGTGGTGTTGCCCTTGGCCGGGTGGCTGGCATCGCTGAATCTCGATCCGGCGGCGCGGGTGGTTTACCTGCACACCGGCTTCAACCTTTTGCTGGCGCTGGTGTTCATCGGTTTCACCGAGCCCATGGCCAGACTGCTGACTCGCCTGTTGCCGGAGCCGGCGCGGGATGTCGATCCGGGCATGCCGCGCTACCTCGACGAAGCCGGGCTGGAGGTGGCCAACATCGGCCTGTCCAACGCCGCCCGCGAAGCCCTGCGCATCGCCGACATGCTCTCGGCCATGCTTGAGTGCACGCTGCAGCTGTTCCATACCTCGGCGCCGGCCTGTGCCGAGGAGGTGCGGCGCATCGATCAATCCACGGACCTGTTGAGCGCGGCGATTCGCGCCTATCTGGCGGACATTGGCCAGGAAGGCATCAGCGACAGCGATGCCGATCGCGCCCAGGAAATCCTCACGTTTGTGATCAACCTCGAACACGCCGCGGACATTCTTTCCAGCAGCCTCACGCAGTTGGCCATGCGCCGCTTGCGCCGCGGTGAACACTTTTCGGTGTTCGAGTTGCGCAACATTGCGCCGTTGCACGAGGCGCTGCTGGAAAGCCTGAGCCTGGCGATCACCGTGTTCCTGCGCGAAGACATTGCCACCGCGCACCAGTTGATCAGCCGCAAGGAGAGCGTCCGGCGACTCGAAGCCGACGCCAGCCGTCAGCACTTTCGCAAACTGCAGGAGGACAAAAACACCTGGGCTGAATCCGGCGACATCTTTCAGCGCGTGCTGCGTGACTATCGTCGCGTACACCACCACATCGCCGCCCTCGCCTATCCGCTGCTGGAACGGGCGGGTGAGCCGTTGGGCGATGATCAGGCCAAGGAGGCCTCGCCATGCGCGTCCTGATTTGTGCCGGCCGCCATTACGCCGACAGCCACCAATGCCGCCGCGTGCTCGACGCCTTCCAGCGCCTGCACCCGGTGCAGGTGCTGATCCATGGCGGCAATCAATACCTGGGCGCCGACATCGAGGAATGGGCCCGAGAACACGGCGCCGACATCGTGCGCTACCCGCCCAACTGGCAACGCCACGGCAAACTGGCCGAACGCCTGCGCAACCACTTCATGCGGCACGACAGCCGCCCCGACGTGGTCATCGCCCTGCCCGGCGGTGAAGACACTGAAGAACTGGTCGCACAGGCTCGGGGGAAGGGTTTGCAAACGTTATCGGTAGCGGATTGGGGCTAAATCCAGGATCTGTCAGTAAAAGAGGAACCCTGTGGGAGCGGCGAGGGGCTGAGTTTTTTCAGAGGCAGGCGTTGGACTGATAACGCTTCGGCAGGGAACTCCTGGCGACCGCCACGCATCCTACAGATGTGGTACTTCCTTTTTTGCTTCACGCTTTCAGAGGACACCGTCATGCGCCGTCTGATTATCATCTCTTCACTAGTGCTTTGTTTGCCCGTTGGTTCAGCCATGGCCGATGTAGATGCAAAAGATGTCGCCACCTCGGCTGGGGTTTCCGCATCGCTGTACTCGACCTTCAAGGATGACAAACGGGTGATTCCGGCCCGAGATGACGCCTCCAGCTTCGTTGCCAGTGGCGGCGCGATTCGTGGTGTTTATCTGGAGTCGTACTTAAAGCAGATTCGTCAGGAAAATCCCGGCCTCAACGCCAGCGACGAAGACCTGGCCAGAGCAATCCTCGTCCAGGAAGGCGTAGCTGCGGGTCAATAAAGGCTGAAAAAATAGCGGTGGGGCTGCAGCACACGGATAACGTTTGCAGCCCTACCTTGCTTCGGCGCCGGTGGATAATCGCGCCCAACCCGCCACCAATTGCGCGCTGATGCTCACGCCGCCGCACACCACAATCACCACATCATGGGCCTCGGCAATCGCCGGATGGTCCAGGTATCCAATCGCCAACGAAATACCACACGCCGGCTCGACCAACTGGCGCAGGTCGTTGGCGTAACGCACCACGCCCATGATCGCCTCGTCATCGCTGAGCACCACGCACTCGTGGGGAAAATCGACGATATGCTGCACCGGCCAGGCGGCCACCTGAGTAGCGCCGAGCGACCTGGCGACCGTATTGATCCGGGGAAATATGACCGGATGTCCGGCACTGACAGCGGCGGCAAAAGACGCAGAACCTTGGGTTTCACACGCGATGATCCGGCAGTCCATGCGCTTGTGGCGGATCAATCCGGTGAGAATCCCCGCCAGCAAACCTCCGCCCCCTACCGACATCACAAGTGCATCGACCTGAGGACAATCCTCGAGGATTTCATCGACCATCGTGCTGTGCCCTTCCCACAGCACCGGGTGATCGAAGGCTGGCACGTATTCAGTGTCAGCGCCCCGCGCGAGTTCTTTGGCCCGTAGATTGGCTTCGTCCCAGACCTTGCCATAGACGATCACCTGGGCACCGGTTTTCCTGATCCGTGCCCGGGTGGTTTCCGGCGTGGTGTGCGGCACCACAATGCAGGCTTTCAATCCCAGTCTGGCGGCAGCCACGGCGGTGGCGAACCCGGCGTTGCCGCCGGAAGGACAGATCACTTTGCGTTTCCCTTGCTCCGCTGCCTGGCTGCACAAGAGCCCTATGCCACGAAGTTTGAATGAGCCGCTGGGTTGCAAATTTTCCAGCTTGAGCCAGATTCGTCGGGATGGAGTCGACAGGTCTGGATGCAGAATCAAGGGCGTTCTGATGTGAAGCATGGTGGAGCTCCTTAAGGGTGAACGGTCCTAATCCAAGCTTAGTTCACCCTGCCCGACGGCTACCGCTTCAGCGATAACGCGGTGCTGCGGTGGAGTTGCCGAACAAACCTGAAAGCGTCTGACGCTGGGCTTCGTAGGCGTCCCACTGATCGCCTTGGTGCAGGCCCGGGATGGTCACCACTTCGCCTTGCGCCAGGCCCGTCAGCGCGGCGTCGACCATGTCCTGGGCAGACATCACGATCTCTTGCGGCAGGTTTTCCACCGGGTTGCCGGCCTCACTCCAGAAGTCGGTGGCGGTGGCACCGGGCAATACGGCCTGGATACGAATGCCTTTGTCGGCCAGCTCGCGGTGCATCGATTGGCTCAGGCCGAGGACAAACGCCTTGGTCCCGCCATACACGCCGTTGAGAATTTCCGGGGCGATGGCAACGATCGAAGAAATATTGATCACAGTTCCTGTGCCGCGAGCGACGAAGCCGGGCACCACCGCGTAAGCGAGGCGCATCAAAGCGGTCACGTTGAGGGTGATCATGTCTTCCATGTCATCCACCGGGCTGCCGAGCAGCGGCATGACGGCGCCGACCCCGGCGTTGTTGACCAACAGGGTGATACTGGCGTCGGAGCGTAGAATTTCTTCGACCCGCCGCACGTCGGCCTTGTCTTTCAGATCAGCGGCGACCACTTCCACGGCGCGGCCGGTTTCGTTACTCAGGTGGTTGGCCAGGGCATTCAGTTTTGCCTGGCTGCGGGCCACCAGAATCAGGTCGTAACCCTGCCGGGCCAGACGGTCGGCATACACCGCGCCGATGCCTGAAGAAGCGCCAGTGATCAGTGCGGTGCCTTTGGATGAGAGGGCCATGTCGATTTCCTTCACAGTGATGCGATAACGTCGCCGGGTGTGAACCGTTATAAAGGGTCTAACGCTCGTCTCAAATGACGTTTAAAGTACGTTTTTCGGACATGACCTTTTGAGGACATCTCGATGACTTCCGTGGCATTTGTAGTGTTTGAAGGGTTCCAGTCCATGGCGCTGGCGGCCATGCCGGTGTTCGAGTACGCCAATTTCAGTGCTGGCGAAGCGCTTTATGAGGTGAGCGTGGTGTCCGAAGACGGCCGCACGTTGCGCGCTTCCGGTGGGCTGAGCGTCGGCACCGAGGCCTTTGGTGAGCGGGTGTTCGACACGGTGATTGTGGTGGGCGGCGATGCCATCCTCGCGCAGGCACCCGAGGGCGTACTGAACTACCTGCGCGCAAACGTTAAAACCGCACGGCGCACGGCGTCGATCTGCTCCGGGGCGTTCGTCCTGGCCCAGGCCGGTTTGCTCGACGGACGGCGCGCCACCACCCATTGGGCTTATGCACGGGAGCTGCAAGCGCGGTTTCCGTCGATCAAAGTGGAAGAAGACCGCATCTACGTCGTCGACGGTTCGATCTGGACTTCCGCCGGGATGACCGCCGGCATCGACCTGGCGCTGGCCATGGTGGAAAAGGATCACGGCGCCGCACTGGCCCGTTCCGTGGCGCAGAAACTGGTGATGTACCACCGCCGCGCGGGCGGCCAGTCGCAACACTCGGCGCTGCTGGAACTGGAAGCGAAATCCGACCGCATTCAAACCGTCCTTGGCTATGCGCGAGAACACCTCACCGAGACATTGTCGGTGGAGCAACTGGCAGACGTCGCGCGCCTCAGCCCTCGGCAGTTCAGCCGGGCCTTCCGGGCAGAAACGGGTCAATCACCGGCCAAAGCCATCGAGAACCTGCGCCTGGAAACGGCGCGGCAGATGCTGGAACGCGGGCGCCTGACCCTCGATCAGATCGCCGAAGAATCCGGCTTCAGCGACTGCCGACGCATGCGCGAAGCCTTCCTTCGGGCGTTCGGGCAGCCGCCGCAGGTGATCCGGCGTAATGCCAGGGCCGACACGTCTACGTAGGAGCTGCCGAAGGTTCGGGCCGCGTTCGGACGATCTTTTGATCTTGGCCGTCCTCAATACCGCTCAAGATCAAAAGATCGCAGCCTGCTGCAGCTCCTACAATGAACGGTGTCAGGTCCGTTTGTGGAGGTGCAGATGAAAATCTCGGCCAAACTGGCGTTTTTCGCCATTGTTTCCACCCTCGCCTACCTTGGGCTCGCAGTGTGGGGGCTTGGCGGATTCTCGGCGTTTTTCTCTCATGCACCGCTGGTAGTCATTGTGTTTGCCACTGTGGTGATGGCCATCGCGTCCTTGTTCACTGAGGTCAACCTGAGTTCCGGTGAACGTGAAGACCGGGCCAATCGTTGGGTGCTGCCGGCGTTCGGGGTGATCGGTTTATTGAGCGGGTACCTGCCGGCCTACACCGACCGGATCGATTTCTGGACCTTTGGTGGCGAAGGTGTGCGCTGGCTCGGGGCATTACTGTTCATCATCGGCGGCACGCTGCGGCTGTGGCCGGTGTTTGTGCTGGGCAAGCGTTTCAGTGGACTGGTGGCGATTCAGCCGGGGCACACACTGGTCACCGACGGGATTTATCGCACCTTGCGCAACCCCAGTTATCTGGGGCTGATGATCACTGCAGTGGGCTGGGCACTGGCCTTTCGCTCCGGCGCTGGCCTGTTGCTGGCCGCGGTGACGCTAATCCCGCTGATCGCCCGCATTCACTCCGAAGAAGGGCTGTTAAGGGCGCAGTTCGGCAGCGAATACGAGGCTTATTGCGCCCGCAGTTGGCGGTTGATTCCTGGGGTTTACTGAAGGTCCCGCGGCTCAAGACGCAGCAGATCATCTGCCTCCACGCGGCTGCCGACCGACTCATAGCTGGCGAGCGTGGCATGCGGGGTCCGGAGCGGATGGTCGTGGGTCGCAGTCACCACGATAAGGCCTGCGCCCGCCGCCTCGGCGGCGAGAATGCCCACGGTGGCGTCTTCAAAAATCAGACAATCGGCCGGCTCAACGCCCAAGCGCTTGGCCGCCAGTCGATAGCCCGCGGGATCAGGCTTTCCGGCACTGACGTCTTCGGCAGTAACCATCACCAAAGGCTCTGGAATATCCGCCGCAGCGCCAATGCCTTCGGCGCCGAGGTGACGATCGCCCACTGGTTGGCGGGCAGCGACTTCAGGAAATTCGCCGCGCCAGGCACCTCGATGATCCCCTCGACATCCTCGATTTCTGCCTCGGTGATGAACGCCGCTTCAACCTCGGCATCCACCCCGGGCAACGCCAGACGATTGATGGTGTCGATGGCGCGAACGCCATGGATAGTGGGCAAGAATGAGACGACATCGACGCCGTGGCGCAAGGCCCAGGCCGCCCAGATCCGCTCGGCAGCGGCGATGGAGTTGAGGACGGTGCCATCCATATCAAACAGAAAAGCGCGGTACGGGGTATTGAAGACAGATTCTTGAGCAGACAAGGGGAGCTTCCTCTCGCAAGTGCCAGGCGGGTTCGCCGAGCAATGTAGCATTTGCGAGGAGCTGCCGAACGCGGCCCGAGCCTTCGGCAACTCCTGCAGAGGTCTCCTCACTAAGCAGGACGCGGTGCTTCAACAGGCGGGGTACCGTCGTGAAACATCGTCTTCAGTTGAGCACGCAGTTCCGGTGAGTCGGTGTGCTTGTGAACACTGACCGCATGCTGTGCGGCGGCCTCGAGCAGTTCGTTTTCAGAGTCTGCGGACAGAGCGACCGAGCATTTGGCATCACTTGGAAACTCTCGGCAGTCGATGTATTTACGCGCCATGATCTTCTCCTCCCTACGACGAAGGCAGGCCGTGGCCTGCGTGAACGATCACTCGACGCGTCACCCCATACATCAAACACGATTGCATGTCGCACCGAGTGTGCCGACTCTTGAAGTATAGGCCCGCCACAAGGCGCATCGTGCCAGGTTGTAGTGGCCTGATGTGCCGCAGGTTCTACAGGGTACGTTTCGACTTCAAGGCACCTTCCACACAGTCCAGCAACTGCCCAAGCGCCCACGGTTTCTTGATGAACGACACCGAATGCCTGACCCCGGCGCTTTCAGGCGTTTCGAAACCGGACATGATCATGATCGGTTTGTCGGGCCAGCGGTCGCCAAACAGATTGGCCAGGTCCGCGCCATTGAGTTTGCCCGGCATGGTGATGTCCGTGAGCAATAGACGGACGCCTTCGGAGTGTTGATCCAGATACTTCGACGCGGCATCCGCGCTGGTCTGCGGTTCAACCACAAAGCCTTCCTCCTGAAGAATTTCGCAGAGAAACTCCAGGATCAGCGGATCGTCCTCAACCACAAGAATCAACCCGCCAAGGAGATGATCGCCCGCCGTCGATACTGGTCTCATGACTGTGCCACTCCCTGATTGCCTAGATGATTTCGCGGGCTTAAATCCGCTACCTATCAGGTATGAGCAGCGGACTTCGCGGAAATTCATTTTTGATACAACCGGGCGATAAATCGGGCGTCCATACAGCACTGTATGGGCGCCGAAAAACCAGGGTCTGGCCTCGAAGAAGGGTGTTGGGATCAGTACGACGGAGCGTCTTTTTTCATGGCGTCCTTGGACATCGCGTCCTTCTTCATTCCGTCCTTGGACATGGTGTCTTTCTTCATCGCGTCCTTGCTCATGGAATCCTTGGACATGGCGTCCTTTTTCATCGTGTCTTTGTGCATGGCGTCTTTAGACATTGAATCCTTGCTCATGCTGTCGTTGCTCGTGCCGTTATTGGTTGTTGCATCGGCGGCAAACACGCTGGCGGTGCCAAACGCCAGGCACATGGAAAGTACGGTGGTCGCTAACTTTTTCATGATGAAACTCCTCGAAGCACAGGTTGCGAATGAGCGCAGCGGGCGCTGCGCAGTGAAGTGGCCAGGCGCCATCAGCTGCCACCGAACCAGTTGTAGCCCTGGTCTTCCCAGTAGCCACCCGGATAGGTGTTGGTGACGAAAATCGCCTGAATGTGTTTGGGATTCTTGTAGCCCAGCTTGGTGGGCATGCGCAGCTTCATCGGGAAGCCGTACTGGCGAGGCAGCACCGCGCCGTCATAGGTCAGCGTCAACAAGGTTTGCGAATGCAGCGCGGTGGCCATGTCGATGCTGGTGTAGTAGTCGTCGGCGCATTTGAAGCCGACATATTTGGCATCCGTGTCGGCACCGACCCGCTTCAGGAAGTCGCTGAACCGCACGCCGCCCCAGCGCCCGATCGCGCTCCAGCCTTCGACGCAAATGTGCCGGGTAATCTGTTCGGTCTGGGCCATGGCGCGCAGTTCTTCCAGGCGCCAGCTTCGCTTGTCCGCGACCAGCCCGGTCACTTCCAGTCGATAATCGGTTTCCTCGACGACGGGTGCCTCGTCAATGCCGTAAAACGCATTGAACGGAAACGGCCGGGTGATCATTGACTCGGGATAGGTCGGCGCCAGGGTATTGGGGTTGAACAACCAGCCCTGCACCCGATCGTTGAACCGCGACATGGAGGACAACGCGGTTTCGACGCTCTCGTTGTCAGTGAGGTTGCAGCCGGACAACATGGCCACGCCGCCGAGGGTCAGGCCGCGCATCAGGAACGAGCGTCGTGAGCGGTCCTCGATCTGTGGGGCAATGATTTTCCTGGCATCCGTCAGGATGGACGACTCGTCCAGCCCTGAGCCTTGAATGCGCTTTTTCATACGACCTCCTTGCGACCGACAATCATGGCCCACAACGCTTTGGGAACCAGCGCGACCATCACCAGATGAACCGCGACAAAGGCCACCAACAGCGACATCGCGATGAAGTGCACGTGCCGCGCGCCTTCGTAACCGCCGAGCAACTCACGCAACAGAGGAAACTGGACGGACTGCCACAACACCAGCCCGGAAATCACCAGCAGCGTGATGTCGACCATCACGAACAGGTACGCCACCCGTTGCACCTGGTTGTAATGACTCAGATCGGCATGCCCCAATCGGCCCCGCAATGCCGCCCACAGGTCATGCAAAACCCCTTTGGGTGAGACCGGGAAAAAGCGCCGTTTCAGACGACCACTGACGAGGTTGATGATCAGGTAGACAAGACCGTTGACGGCCAGAAGCCACATCGCAGCGAAATGCCATTGCAACGCGCCTCCGAGCCAGCCACCCAACGTGATTGCCTTGGGAAAACTGAAGTCATAAAGCGGAGACGCGTTATAGATTCGCCAACCGCTGGTGACCATGACCAGCACCGCCAAGGCGTTCAGCCAATGGGTCAGCCGTAGCCAGCGGGGATGGCTGCTGACCGTGGGTGAAGCAGGTAACTGCGACATGATGGGCTCCCGGCGGTTGATCGTTGGAGCCGAGTATGCGAGCCGACAGATCGCCAAATCCTCACGTAAAGTTAAATTAAACGTGATAACTCTCGGCGCCTTGCAACGGTCCTCGCGCCGCAATTGTGTTTAAAATGCCGCCCCTCCAAATTGCCGACGTTGCCCGATGAACTCAGATGCCCTCTCCACCCTCCACGACCATTTACTGACGGCCCTGGCAACTGCCCCCGCAGAAACCCGCCGACTGTTCCACGGCCGGGGCCGGTGCTGGCCGGGGCTGGAGCAATTGACGGTCGACTGGTTGCAGGGCGTGGTGCTGGTGTCGCTGTTCAAGGAACCCGAAGCGTCGCAGCTGGAAGCGTTGAAACAGAGGCTGATGGACGTCACGCAATCGCCTGCGTGGACGCAATCCGGCGCGCATACACTCTTGCTGCAACATCGCTACCTGCTGCAAAGCACCACCGAGTGGCTGTTGGGGGACGCGATCGACGAGATGACGATCACCGAGGGCGGCCTGCATTACCGGGTGGACCTGGGCCGCAAACAGAACACGGGCCTGTTCCTCGACATGCGTTACGGCCGCGACTGGGTGCGGGCCAATGCCCAAGGCAAGCGCGTGCTGAATCTGTTCGCCTACACCTGCGGATTCTCGGTAGCGGCCATCGAAGGGGGTGCGACGCACGTGGTCAATCTGGACATGTCCAGCCCGGCCCTGAGCCGTGGTCGCGACAATCACCGGCTCAACGGCCACGACCTGAGCAAGGTGACGTTCCTCGGTCATGACCTGTTCAAATCCTGGGGCAAGGTGATCGGCAAGGGCCCCTACGACCTGGTGATCATCGACCCACCGTCCTTTCAGAAAGGCAGTTTTCTGCTGACCAAGGACTACCAGCGCGTGCTGCGTCGACTGCCGGAATTGCTCAGCCCCGAAGGCACGGTTCTGGCGTGCATGAACGATCCGGCGTTCGGTGCGGACTTCCTCATCGATGGCGTCACCCGCGAAGCACCGAGCCTGCG
>NZ_JBBWCB010000152.1:0-12575 GCF_039888995.1 Pseudomonas rossensis
ACGCAGCAGGTGAAGGCTGGCACGCGTGCCTGTCGGAACAAGGCGACGCCGTGCTGTTGGTGTCTCATGCACTGCGCCTGGATGCTGCTTCCTGGGCGTTGTTGATGACTGACCTGGCGCTGGCCGTGGCTCAAGCGCAATACGATCGTACGATTGAATTGCCGCGTCACGGTGGCCATCTCAATGAATGGGCCGAACATCAAAACCTTTGTGCCCGCGATGAAGACGGCCTGGAATTGGCCTGGGAATACTGGCTGCAATACGCTGGTGAAACCCTGCCGTCCGTCCCACAACCAGATGACCTGACCACTGAGAGCCGCGTACAGATTTCGGCGCCACTCAGCGTTCGTCTGAACCTGCTGCAACGCCGCAGCCACGCGCCTTGGGCATCGCTGGTGGCCACCGCTGTCGCGGCGGAACTGGCGCAGCAAAGTGCCAAACAAGACGTCTGGCTGAGCCTGGATCGCGGTCGCTGCGAGCGGGCCCGTTTGCCGCTCAGCAGTGCCCTGAGCCGTACCGACTTCAACCCGGCGACGGTGATCGGTGCGCTGAGCCACGCCGTTCCGCTGCGTCTGAACGTGACACCCGGCGCCAACGCCGCACAATTGCTTGCACAGGTCGACGCGCAACTGGCTGCCGCCCCGCACACCGGTGACGACTACGGCGTGCTGCGTTATCTCGCTGACAACGACTACTTGCGCGAACCGCTGCTGAGCCTGCCGCAGCCGACCGTGCATATCGTTATGGCTGGCGAATGGCAAGCCCCTGAAGGGCCGTTGGGCGAGGTCATCGCCGCCAGCGCGCCAACCGATGGCCCCGGGCTGACCCTGTCCGTCAGCCTGCAACACGGTCAACTGCAAATCGATTGCCGTGGCCCAGGCGCAGAACACTGGGCCGAGGCACTGGAGCAGCGTCTGGCCCTGCTGGCTGCCAACGCCGAGCAAGCCATCCCGGGTGCCCACGCGTTCCCGTTGTGCCGCGCCGCCGGTCACGACCTCACAGCCCTCGGTGCAAACTTCGACTGGGCCGGCATCGACGACTTGCTGCCCCTGTCGCCCATGCAGGAAGGCATGTTGCTGCACACCCTGCTACGTCCCAACAGCGGCATCTACCTGATGCAGCAACGTTATCGCTGGGACGGCGCACTGGACCGCAGCGCCATCGAATTCGCCTGGGCGCAGCAACTGGCCCGGCATCCGATGCTGCGCACCGGTTTCTGGTGGCAGGACGGCAAGGCAGCGCTGCAATGTGTCTACCACGACACCGACCCGGCCTTCGCCTGGTACGACTGGCGTCACCTCGACGAAGCAAGCCGCCAGCGTCAACTGGACGCCGTGCTGGACGCCGAATGTCGACAGGGTTTCGACATGCGCCGCCCACCGCTGACCTTCCTTCGGGTGTTCCAGGTGGCCGATCAGGAGTTCCTGATCGTGCGCAGCTTCCACCACATCCTGACCGACGCCTGGTGTTTCGGTCTGTTGATGGCTGACCTGTTCGCCCACTATCAGGCCCGCGTACTCGGCCAGCCTGTGGCGCGTCCGTTGCTGCCGTCGTTCAGCAATTACATCCATTGGCTGCAATGCCAGGACACGTCGATCACTGAACAATTCTGGACCCGCGAACTGGCCGGTTTCAGCGCACCGACGCCGTTGGTGGTGGATCGTCCGGCCGTGACCGAGCAGGCGGTCGAAGCGGTGGCCAACCTTGACGTGACCCTGTCGATTGTCGACACCCGCGCCTTGACAGCGTTGTGCCAGCAGCACCAGCTCACGCCCAACACCTGGATTCAGGGCGCCTGGGCCTTGCTGTTGTCCCGCTATAGCGGCAGCGATGACGTGCTGTTCGGCGTTACGGTGTCGGGACGTCCGGCCGATTTGCCGGGCGTGGAAGACATCGTCGGGTTGTTCATTAACAGCCTGCCGCTGCGGGTCAAGGTTGACGACTCGCAAACCGTGGTGCCGTGGCTACAAGCGTTGTTCGCGCACAACTACGAGCTGCGCGCCTACGAACATGCACCGCTGGTGGACATTCAGCGCTGGAGTGAAATCGAGCACGGTCGCTCGCTGTTCGACAGCCTGGTGGTGTTCGAAAACGCGCCGTTCGACGCAGGTCTGTCGGATCGTCAAGTCGACTTCAACGTTGATATCTATGAAGACCGCGTGCACACCAACTACCCGATGACCGTGGTCCTCTACCCCGGTGATCGGCTGGGCATTCGCCTGACTTACGACGCCTCACGTTTTGACACCGACACCGTGCAGCGCATGCTCGGCCATTTGCGTCAGTTGCTCACGCAAATGGTTGCCCAGCCTGACGCGCCACTGGCCTCGCTGTCGTTGTTGACGCCGGATGAACGCCAGACCCTGCTGGTGGACTGGAACCGTAGTGAACTGGACTTCCCGCTGGATCAAACCTACGCCGAACTGTTCGCCCGGCAAGTGGCGGAGCATCCGCAGCGTATCGCTGCCGTGTGCGGCGCCGACAGCCTGAGCTACGCCGAACTGGATCAGCGCTCGAGTCGTCTCGCCCGAGCGCTGATCGAAACCGGTGCCGGTCGCGACACGCTGGTGGCGCTGGCCGCTGAACGCGGCCTGCCATTGCTGAGCATGATGATTGCCGTGCTCAAGGCAGGCGCGGCCTACCTGCCGCTGGACATCAAGCATCCGCCTCAGCGCCTGAGCGAAATTCTCGAACTGTCCGGGGCGACGATTCTGTTGACCAGTGACAGTGCCGACGCGGTCATCGACCCAGCACTGGCCGCGAGCACCGCGACTCCGCGCCGCCTGCGCACCGAATCCCTATGGCTGGTGGGCGATGCAACACCACTGAACGTCACAGGCAGCCCCGACGATCTGGCCTACGTGATCTTCACCTCAGGCTCCACCGGCACGCCCAAAGGAGCCATGGTCGAGCAACGGGGCATGCTCAACAACATCTTCGGCAAGGTGCCGACCCTGGGCCTGTCGAGCGCGGACCGGATTGCCCAGACCGCCTCCCCGGCGTTCGACATTTCGGTCTGGCAGTTCCTCGCCGCACCCATCCTTGGCGCCACCGTGCACATCCTGCCGGACGTGATCGCCCACGACCCCGTGCGCCTGCTGGAAGCGCTGGAGCACCAACAAATGTCAGTGCTCGAAGCCGTGCCGACGATGATCCGTGCCCTGCTCGACCTCGCCAGCACCGACACGCAACTGTCGGCGCTGCGCTGGTTGCTGCCGACCGGCGAAGCCCTGCCTCCAGCGCTGGCCCAGGCCTGGCTGAGCCGCTTTGCCCATGTGCCGCTGATGAACGCCTATGGTCCGGCGGAATGCTCGGACGACGTGGCGTTCCACCCGCTGACCGCTGTGCCTGAAGAAGGCGGCAACGCCATGCCGATTGGCCGGCCGACCGCCAACAATCATCTGTACCTGGTGGATGCCGCGTTGCGGCCAGTGCCAGTGGGTGTACCGGGGGAAATCTGCGTTGGTGGCATCGGCGTCGGTCGTGGTTACCTGAACGATCCGGAGAAAACCCAGGCTGCGTTCGTCGCACATCCATTCGAACCCGGCGCGCGTTTCTACCGCACTGGTGACCTGGGTCGCTGGCGTGCGGACGGAGTGATCGAGTTCCTCGGTCGCCGTGATCAGCAGGTGAAAATCCGCGGTCACCGCATCGAATTGGGGGAAATCGAAGATCATCTGGGACGTCATCCCGCCGTGCAAGCCGTGGCCGTGATCGTCAACGCCGACCAACGTGGCGACTTGCAACTGGTCGCCTACTGGACCGGCGATGACACGCCGGTGGCGGTGCTGCGCGAATGGCTGAGCCAACGCTTGCCGTCGTACATGGTGCCGGCGCATTGGCAACAACTGGACGCGCTGCCGCAGAACACCAACGGCAAGGTCGACCGCAAAGGGTTGACTGCACGTGCGCTGGACAGCAACGACCTGAGCGAGCAACGGCCGCTGCGCAGCGACACCGAACAGCAACTGGGCGCGATATGGGCGCAGATTCTCAATGAGACGGCGATCGGTGCCGACGACAATTTCTTCGCCCTCGGCGGACACTCATTGCTGGCGACGCTGGTGGTCTCGCGGATTCGCAGCCAACTCGCGGTGGACCTGCCACTGCGTGCAGTCTTCGATCATCCGGTATTGGAAAACCTGGCCCGCGCAATCGACAGCGCCCGCTTGCAGGGGGCACCTTTGGCCCTGCCTGCGATCTCTGCGGCAGACCGTTCGCAGCCGCTGCCACTGTCGTTTGCCCAACAACGGCTGTGGTTCCTTGAGCAACTGAATCCTGGCTCCAGCGGTTTCAACATTCCGTTCGCCCTGACCTTGACCGGGGCGCTGAATGTCGAAGCCTTGCGCCTGGCGTTCGAACAATTAATCGCCCGCCATGAAGTATTGCGCAGCACCGTGCACAGCGATCACGGTGAACCCTGGCAGCGGATTGAAGCGGCGCAGTCGTTTGCCTTGCCGGTCAACGATCTGCAAGCGGTCTCGGCGCAGGAACAGGAGCCGGCCATCCAGGCGCAATTGGCCGAGGTCTTCGGCCAACCGTTCGACCTGACGCAGGCGCCCTTGATTCGCGCGCGGTTGCTGAAACTGGACGCGCAGACTCATGTGTTGACCATTGCCATGCACCACATTGCGGTGGACGCCTGGTCCATTGCGCAACTGGTAGATCAACTGGCCACGGACTACATCGGTTTCGGCACCACGGCTGCCCGGATCGAAACCCCGGCCCTGCAATACGCGGACTTCGCCGTGTGGCAACGCACGCACCTGCCGGGTCCGGTCTGGCAGCAACAACTGGCCTACTGGCGCCAGCAGTTGCAAGCCAGCCCGGCGCCGCTGTTGTTGCCGGGCGCTCAAACTCGCGATCACGGCAAGTGCGCGCGTCATCGCCGTCGCTTGCCCGCGTCATTGGCTCAGGCCATCGGCGAGTTGGCCACGGCTCGCGAGGCTTCGCCGTTCATGGTGTTGCACAGCGCGCTGAACGTGTTGCTGCATCAGCAGACCGGACGCGAAGACCTGCTGGTCGGCACCGACATCGCCAACCGTCATCAGCAACAGACCGAAGACATGGTCGGCTTCTTCGTCAACCAGTTGGTGCTGCGTTGCCGCGTCGCGCCGCAGCAGACTTTCGATCAATTGCTGAGCGATGCCCGCCGCGTGGCGCTGGATGCCTTTGCCCATCAGGATTTGCCGTTCGACGCCTTGGTGGCCGACCTGCTGCCACAGCGGGATGCGCGTTACACGCCGTTCTTCCAGGTCAAACTGGTGGTGCAGAACACCCGTCAGCAGGACCTGCATTTGCCGGGTCTGGCGATCAGCGAGCGGGAACTTGAGCCGCAAGCTTCGGATGTGGACCTGCTGATCAACGTCGTGGATGACGGTGAAGGCTTGCTGGTGGTTTACGACTACGACACCGGGCGTTACGCCAGTGCCTACGTCGAATTGCTCGACAGCCTGTTCGTCTGCCTGCTGGAGCAACTCGTGCTGAACGCTGACACCAGCGTCGCTCAGTTGTTGGTGCCACTCAATCAACTGCAACAGACCCGCCGCGAGCTGGCTCAAGCTGCGCTGCGTGAAGCCGGTAGCGCGCGCCAGAGCACCCTGGGCCAGGCCCGTCGCCGCAGCGTCGTGAAGGATGCCGAACAATGATGGTCATCGGCCAATCGACGCTCATGTCCTACTTTTTTGCACAGGTCTCAGCATGACTCAGACTCACGAAGACACGCCATTCGAAGGCTTCGAACTGTCGCCGCAACAGGCGCATCTGTGGCGCCGGCAACAAACTCGTCTGGCTCCGTCAGCGCAGCGGGCCACGCTGCGCATTCGCAGCGAACAACCGCTGGACAGCGCACGGCTGAAAAGCAGTTTGCTGGCCTTGATGCAACGCCACGAGATTCTGCGCACCCGTTATCAGCATCTGCCGGGGATGTCGCTGCCGATGCAGGTGATCGACGATTCAACCGCTGATTGGCAGGCGCTGGGAATCGAACTGCACGTGAACACCCAGTCAGCGACCTTGCACCTGCCGGCCTTGCATCTGGACAGCACCAGCCTGGGCTACCTCAGCGAAGAATGGGCGCTGGGTTACTTGCAAGCTGCGCCTCAGGAGCCGCCGCTGCAATACGCCGACTATGCGGCGTGGCGTCTGGAGTCGGTGGACGACCAGGGCCGACAGTTCTGGGATGAGCAGTTCAATGCAATGGTCGCGGATGTGCCTTTGCCTTGGCAGCGGCAGAATCCGGCTACCGGGATTGTCGAAATGGCGCGGATGCAACTGTCGTTCGACGACGCCACCCTGCAACGCCTCGATCAGCAAGCGACAAGCCTCGGCGTCAGCACCGGTACGGTCATGCTCGCCGCCTGGGTCACCTTGTGGCAACGCTACTGCGAAGCCGAACGCCTGACGCTGGCCTACGAAAACCAGACGCGTCCGGACGTGTTGGGTGATGCCATCGGCCTGTTTTCCGAGCCCATGCCGCTGACGCTCGACACCGCGCCCGAGCTGTCGTTTGCCGCGTTGTGCCAACAATTGAGCGAGCGTGTTGGACTGATCAACGATGCCCGGGATAGCTACCCGAGCCACTTGAGCAACGCGCCGTCACTGTCGGGCGTGGGTTATCGCGAACTCGCAGTCGTGCCGCACAGTGCGCTTAACGATGTCGGTTGGCAGATCGAACAGGTTGACAGTGTCAGCGCTGATTGTGCGTTGCTGTTGCAATACCAGCCGCGTTCGGCCAGTGGTTTGTCACTGCATTTTGATGCCGCGCTCTACTCACCTGCCCATGTCGAGCTCCTCGCCGAGCAGTTGCTGAGCGTGATCGAGCACAGCCTGCGTGAACCGGCCGCCAGCCTGAGCCAACTGACAACTTGCAGCGCCGCCGAGCAACAACGGGTGACCGGCGCATTGGCCACTTCGCCGACTTTGAGCCCGGCGCAAGAACAGCTTTATGCCGCCACTTTTGCCCTGCCAAACCTGGCAGCCTGTTTCGCCCAAGGCTCGGCCTCCAACGCTCAATGCCCGGCGGTCACTGGCCCAAGCGGCACCTTGAGTCATGCCGAACTGGATCAACGCGTCACGGCCCTCACTCAGCAATTGCTTGCCCAAGGCCTGGAACCCGGTGCTCGGATCGCACATTTCCTGCCGCGTGACATCGATGCAGTGGTGGCGCTGGTCGCCATCCTGCGTGCCGGCGCCTGCTACGTACCGATCGACCCGGCCTACCCCACCGAGCGCATCGAGCATATTCTGCGCGACAGCCAGGCCCGTCTGGTGCTGACTCATAACGCTCGCGTGCAAGATCTGCCGGCGGACTGGCAACCGAGCGCGATGGCGATTGATCGAGCGATGCCGGTGGTGCCGTTACGGGAGGAGCCGACCGTCTCGCGGGACCAGCCGGCCTACCTGATTTACACCTCTGGCAGTACTGGACAGCCCAAAGGCGTGGTCATCAGCCATGCCAACGCCCTGCATTCGCTGGCGGCGCGGCTGGCGGGGTATCCGCAGCCGGTGCAACGCTTCCTGCTGCTGTCGTCGTTCGCCTTCGACAGCTCCATCGCCGGGCTGTTCTGGAGCCTGGCCCAGGGCGGTTGCCTGCACCTGGCCAGCGAAACCGAACAGAAAGATCCGCTGCAACTGGCCCGGCTGATCCGCAGCCACGGCGTATCGCACCTGCTGGCACTGCCTTCGTTGTACGCCTTGATCCTGGACGAGTTGGGCGAAGTACCGAGTCCATTGAACACCGCGATTGTCGCCGGTGAAAGCTGCCCGCCAGCGCTGGTCGACAGCCACTATCGCCGCCTACCGGACGCGCAGCTCTACAACGAATACGGACCGACGGAAGCGTCGGTGTGGAGCACCGTCGCTCTCTGCCAACCCGATCAGAACGCGGGGTCCGTCCCCATCGGCCGCGCCATTGCCCACACCCAGATGTATTTGCTCGACAGCGACGGCGCCCCCGTGGCCCGAGGGTTCAAAGGTGAAATTCACATTGCCGGACCGGGACTGTCCGAAGGTTATCTGGGCCTGCCGCAGATGACCTCCGAGAAATTCATCCAGGCCAGTCATCCATCCCTCGACGGCCAACGCCTGTATCGCACCGGCGATTTCGCCTGGCAGGACCTGGACGGACAACTACTGTTCCTCGGGCGCACCGACTCACAGATCAAATTGCGCGGTTACCGTATCGAGTTGGGCGAAATCGAAACCGCGCTATGCAACGTCAGCGCCGCCAAACTGGCGGTGGTCTTGTTGGACACCACTCAGACCGAACCGAGCTTGCGTGCGTTCATCGAATCGGCCACTCAACTTCAGGCCAGTGCCGTGCGCGAATCCCTCGGGGCGCTGTTACCGGCGCACATGATTCCCGCCGATATCCAGTGGCTGGCGCAGCTGCCGCGCACTGCCAACGGCAAGGTCGACCATCGTGCCTTGCTGACCCGTACGCCAAATCGCAGTCTCGCGGCTTACGCAGCGCCCGAAGGGCATGTCGAACAAGTGCTCGCAGCAGTATGGCAAGAGCTGTTGGAGGCTGAAGTAATCGGCCGTCATGACGACTTTTTCGCCCTCGGTGGCCATTCGCTGCTGGTGGTGCGTATGACCGCCAGGTTGCGCGCCACGCTCGGCATTGAGGTGCCGGTCAGTGTGATCTTCCAGCACCCGACGTTGATCGGCCTTGCTGAACAAATTACCCGGTCCCACGACCAGGCAGCGATCATTTCCTTGCAGGCCGGTGAAACTGGACAGACACCGTTGTTCTGCCTGCACCAGCCAGCGGGCGGGGTTCACCATTACATGCCGATGGTCGCCGGGTTGCCGAAGGTGCTGCCGGTGTACGGCGTTCCGCTGCCCGAGTCGCTGCGCAGTCAGGACCTCGTTGCATTAGCCCGCGAATACTTGCCGCAGATCCGCCAGATTCAGGCTCAGGGCCCGTATCGCCTGGCCGGTTGGTCGATGGGCGGCTTGCTCGCGCTGGAGCTGACCCGGCAACTGGAGGCCCAAGGGCAAACGATTGAGTGGTTGGGGTTGTTCGACAGCACGTTCCACGCCGAGGATGAAACGCTGGCGTGGGATGCGCTGCAGGCCATCGTTCAGCAAGAATTGAGCAGCGACAGTCGCCAGCGACTCACCGCGCAATGTCTGACGGAGCTGCGCACGGCGACTGCCGAACTGGGTCGCGTGGAGCAATTGCGTTTCGCCCTGCTGGAATGGACGAGTGCCAACGGCCTAGGGCTCAATGCACCGCTGGCCTATGTCGAACAGACCTTGAATGTGATGGCCGACGCGCGTCGTTGGGTCAGCGGCTATTCGGTGCCCGTCGCGCAGGCCACCCTGCGACTCTGGTGGGCCGAACAGACGCTTGTCGAGCACCCGAATCTGCCGGCGCAATGGGACGCGATCAGCCAGCGAACCTGTCATCATCAGGTCCCCGCCGATCACGACTCGATCCTCGGGCAGTCCGCCTTCCATGAACAACTCAACAAGTCGCTGGCCATGGCCTCGACGGAAACCGTCGCATGAACCTGATTCTCTATCTCTACCGCCAATCGGCACGCCTGCTGGCTCTGGCCTCGATCACTGGCGCACTGGGCGGTCTGGCCAGTGCGGGGCTGGTGATTCTGATCAACCGTGGGTTGGCCAACCCGCAGCAATTGCCGGAACTGGCCCTGGGGTTTTTCGGGCTGTGTATCGGCATGCTGCTGAGCAAACTCTGTTCAGAACTGTCGCTGCTGCACCTGACCCAAAGCGCGATTTTCCAGATGCGTATCGACTTGTCGCGCAAGCTGCTCGCCACCCCGCTCAAACGCCTGCAAGGCATGGGCAAACACCGCTTGCTGGTAATCCTCACCGAAGACGTGCACACGTTTACCGCTGCGTTCGAGTGGGTGCCGCTGCTGTTCGTCAACGCCGTGGTGACCCTGGCGTGCTTTGCCTATCTGGCCTGGTTGTCGTGGTCGTTGCTGGCGATTCTGGCATTGTTTCTGATGGTCGGCCTGGTGGCGTTTCACTTGGCCGAACGTGGGCCGTTGAGCCATCTGGAACGAGTGCGCCAGCAAAAGGATGTGCTGTATCAGCACTTTCGTAGCCTGATCGAAGGCAGCAAGGAATTGCAGCTGAACAACGCCCGCGGTGAAGCTTTTGTCGAACGAGTCATCCGTCCGGGTGCCGACGAGTTTCGCGTGCGTTTCCTGCGCGGTATGGCCGGGTATTCGGTGGTGGCCAACCTCGGCACGTTGTTGTTTTACCTCAACCTCGGCGTGCTGCTATTCATCGTGCCGTTCTGGCTGCCGCAACCGATTACCGTGCTGACCAGTTTCACCGTGACCTTGCTGTACCTGGTACGGCCGATCTCCGACCTGATGATCGCCCTGCCCTCGCTGCGTCAAGCCAGCATCGCCCTGAACCGCATTCGCCAACTGGACGCGGAGCTGAGCACCGAAGCCCAGATAGCTGCGCCGCTCGGCAATGTGTTCGCCAGTGAAGGCCCGATGCGCCTGTTGCTCAACGGCGTGTGCCACCGCTATCCCGGCGAGCACGAGGATCATCCCTTCATGCTCGGCCCGGTGGACCTGACGCTGGAACAGGGTGAACTGGTGTTTGTGGTGGGTGGCAATGGCAGTGGCAAGACCACGCTGTCGATGCTGATGCTGGGCTTGTATGCACCGGAAACCGGTTGTGTGGTGCTCAACGGTGTGGAAGTGGATGACGACAACCGCGAGCAATACCGTCAGCACTTTGCCGCGGTGTTCGCTGACTTCCACCTGTTCGAACATTTGTTGGGTGACGACGGACCGGACGCCGAACATCGCACCGCCGAAGCGACGCGTTATGTGAAAGCGTTGGGGTTAGGACACAAAGTCAGCATTGTCGATGACCGTTTTTCCACCGTGGAACTGTCTACGGGTCAACGCAAGCGACTGGCGCTGGTGTCGGCGTATCTGGATGACAAGCCGTTTTATCTGTTCGATGAATGGGCCGCCGACCAGGATCCGACCTTCAAGCGGGTGTTCTACATGGAGCTGTTGCCGGAACTAAAAGCCCGGGGCAAAACCGTAATCGTGATCACCCACGATGACGCTTACTTCCAGCAGGCCGACCGGGTGCTGAAAGTAGAGAACGGCCGTCTCACCCAGGTGGAAGCGCACGCGGCTTATGCCTGATGAGGCGCTGTGATGTCAGCGCCCGGCACCAGCGGACAGTTGTCGCAGTACGGGCGTGCATCACCTAATTGATGGTGCAGGCAGCACACTTTGCGCATCAGTAATGGCACGCCGCTCGGACCGGGAGCCAGTTGCAGGAAGCCGTATAGCGGATTGCGAGTGCCATCGGCCCAGTGCCGCTCCCGAAACAGATGGTCACGCCATTGTGGCGCGTGCGGCATCTGGAAGTAATCGAGTGCGACATCGATGGCGGCCGCCACGTTGTTCCATAGCAAGCGCTGAGCCACCCGCCCTGCGCTGGCCAGTGCCTGCACCAGAGGCGCCATGTCGTCGGTCAACAGGCGCTGCGCGAAGGCCAACGGATTGTTCAATGGCAGCACCTCACCGGCAGCAAACACCTGAGCCACAGGCATGCCGTTTTCCAGCGCCACATGGGGATCATGCACGATACAACGCAGATCCTGCGCAGCGGCGGCCAGCGGTAAGGCCAGCGTCACGCAGATCAAGTCCATCGACCATTGCGACACCAGTGCAGCCCGAGGCGCAGCGGGATAGTAGTGAGCGTAAAGACTCAACAGGTCAGTGCAGGTTTGCGGATCGCGAAACTCAATCAACCCACGGCCTTCGACGTGGCTGCTCAGTCGGCAGGTGCTGCGCAGAAAGGCGCCATCGAAACGAAACAACTGATCGAGCAGGGTTTCGTCGAGCATTCGGGCGGTGGTTTGAAGAGACGTCATGAGGCTTCGTAACTGAGTTTGAGAACTGTTAACCTACCACGTTTTTTGAATTCCGAAGACTCAACACGGCGGGTCACCCCCGAGTTTGCCAGGCAGGACGCTCCGATGTTCATCCAAGATATGAAGTTGCTGGCCGCACCTTACTGGTCAGCTCAAGGCCGTCGTCGCGCGTGGCTGACACTCGCCCTGGCCATGCTGGCGGTGGCCGGGATCATTGCGATCCAGGTGCGCTGGAACGAGTGGAGCCTGGGCTTTTACAACTCGTTGCAAAGTCTGGACGCCGCTGCGTTCGGTTATCACGTCGTGGAGTTGCTGGTACTCGACGTCGCCTTCATCGCCTGCACCATGGCCAAGTTCCAAGTGCAGCAGCGCTTGCTGATCAGCTGGCGAGAAAAACTCACCCAGGCCTTTCTCGGCAAGTGGCTCGACAGCCAACGCTACTACCGCAGCCGCTTTTACAGCGTGACCTACGACAACCCCGATCAGCGCATTGCCGAGGACTGCAAGATCTTCGTCGAGCAGACCCTGGACCTGGGCTTGAACCTGCTCCAGGCGATCATTCTGGTGGTGCTGTTCAGCATGATCATGTGGCGCATTTCCGGCACGCTGGAATTTGAAGTCGCCGGGCATGCCATCGCCATCCCCGGCTATATGTTATGGCTCGCCTTGATCTACGCCGTGA
>NZ_JBBWCB010000153.1:0-12425 GCF_039888995.1 Pseudomonas rossensis
GCGCTGCCGGATCGATGGCGAGCGTGTCTGGTTTCCGCCCGTAAGCGCTGGCGATCACGTGCGCAAGGAAGGTGAGGAGGTTCGCCGGGGAGATCTGTTGCTCCAGACCGGTAAACGCCTGCGTGCGCAAGAAGTAGGGTTGCTGGCCGGCGCTGGGATCGCGCGGGTGGAGGTCTATCGACCGTTGCAGGTGTGCTTGCTCAGCAGCGGCAATGAACTGCGTGAGCCGGGCGATCCATTGGCGCCCGGGCAGATTTACAACAGCAACCGCTACTGCCTCGCGGCGTTGTTGAGCGGTTGGGGCGTCGAGGTGCACGACTATGGCGTCATGGCCGATGAGTTGGCGGCCAGCCGGCATGCCTTGAGCCTGGCGTCCTCGGAATGCGACCTGTTGTTGAGTTCCGGTGGCGTCTCGGTGGGCGAGGAAGATCACCTCAAACAGGCCATCGAGGAACTCGGTAGCCTGGATTTCTGGCGGCTGGCGATTCAGCCGGGTAAACCGCTGGCCTTCGCCGAAGTGGCCGGCAAACCGTGGATCGGCATGCCGGGCAATCCTTCGGCGGCGCTGATTACCGCGTTGGTGGTGGTGCGTCCGTTCCTGCTCAGGGCCCAAGGCGTGAAAGACGTGTTGCCGGTGCCATTGGCCGTGCCCGCCGGATTCGACTGGTTGCAGCGCAACAAGCGCCGGCAGTACCTGCGTGCACGGCTGACCTCGGGCGCTGACGGCCAGCTGAGCGTGGAGCTGCACCCTCAGCAAAGCTCGGCGATGTTGACCGCCGCGTGTTGGGCCGACGGGCTGGCGGTGATCGAGCGCGAGCAGCAAGTGCTCAAGCACGACAACGTGATGTTCCTGTCCTTCGCCGACCTGATGCATTGATGGCAATTGATTGCCGTCAAGGCCGCTCCTGCCGGTCTCGCTAGACTGGCGGCGCGATTTTCCATGAGGATTACCCATGCAACTGGTCTGCCCGGCAGGGAACCTGCCTGCGCTAAAAGCGGCGGTGCGCGAAGGCGCCGATGCCGTTTATGTCGGTTTTCGCGATGACACCAATGCCCGGCATTTCGCGGGGCTGAACATGGACGACAAACAGTTCGACGCCGCCGTCGCCCACATTCGCCAGCATCAACGCAAACTCTATGTCGCGGTCAACACCTACCCGCAACCCAAGGGCTGGGAGCGCTGGCAGCGGGCGGTCGATCGCGCCGCCGATTTCGGCGTGGATGCGCTGATCGCCGCCGACCCCGGGGTGCTCAACTACGCCAGCCAGCGGCATCCACAACTGGCATTGCACCTGTCGGTCCAAGGCTCGGCAACCCATGCCGCAGCCTTGGAATTTTATGCGCAGCGCTACGGGATTCGTCGCGCGGTGCTGCCGCGGGTGTTGTC
The DNA here is from genome assembly GCF_039888995.1 of Pseudomonas rossensis. NCBI lineage: Bacteria > Pseudomonadati > Pseudomonadota > Gammaproteobacteria > Pseudomonadales > Pseudomonadaceae > Pseudomonas > Pseudomonas rossensis. Next base: position 1,388 of record NZ_JBBWCB010000153.1, read on the forward strand.
GTTGGCGCAGGTACGCCAGGTCGCCGCAAGCAGCCCCGTGCCCATCGAAGTCTTTGGCTTCGGCAGCTTGTGCATCATGGCCGAAGGGCGTTGCCACCTGTCTTCCTACATTACCGGCGAGTCGCCGAACCTGTGCGGCGTTTGCTCACCGGCCAAAGCGGTGCGTTGGAGCGACGACGCCGACGGCTTGAGCGCACGGCTCAGTGAGGTGCTGATCGACCGTTACACACCTGATGAACCCGCCGGTTACCCGACCCTGTGCAAAGGCCGTTTCCTGGTCGGCGGCAAACGCTTTCATGCGCTGGAAGAACCCACCAGCCTAGACACCCTGGACTTGCTGCCGGAGTTGACGGCCATCGGCGTCGAAGCAATCAAAATCGAGGGCCGGCAACGCAGTCCGGCCTATGTCGAACAAGTCACCCGCGTCTGGCGCGCGGCACTGGATGCCCACCGTGGCTCGCCGGGCAGTTTTCGGGTCAAGGAAGAATGGCGTCGGGTGCTGGCCGGTTTGTCCGAAGGCAGCCAGACCACCCTGGGTGCTTATCATCGATCATGGCAATGAGGGAGGCGACATGAAACTCAGCCTTGGACCGGTCCTGTTTTATTGGGACAAAGAGCAACTCAGCAACTTTTACGCCGAGATGTCGGCCTTGCCCCTGGATGTAATTTATCTGGGGGAAACCGTGTGTTCGAAACGCCGGGCCTTTTCACTGGATCAATGGCTGGGTTTGGGGCGCGAGTTGCAGACCTGCAGCCAGGCACAGTTGGTGATCTCCAGCCTGACGCTGATCGAAGCGGCGTCCGAGCTCTCCAGCCTGCGGCGGCTCTGCGACAACGGCCAATTGTTGGTGGAGGCCAACGACATGGGCGCGGTGCAGTTTTTGGCCGAGCGCAAGTTGCCGTTCGTGGGCGGACCGGCGCTGAATTTGTACAACGGTCATACGCTGGCCCAACTGCTGGACTGCGGGATGACCCGTTGGGTGCCGCCGGTGGAATGCTCGGCGGCGCTGATTGGCGATGTGCTTGATCAAGTGCGCGAACTGGGCCGTGAGGTGCCGGAAGTCGAGATCTTTGCCTATGGGCATTTGCCGTTGGCTTATTCCGCACGCTGCTTCACCGCTCGGGCGGAAAACAAGCCCAAGGACGACTGCCAGTTTTGCTGCATCAATTACCCCGATGGCCTGCCGTTGACCAGTCAGGAAGGGCAGGCGCTGTTCACCATCAACGGAATTCAAACGATGTCGGCCGATGTGACCAATCTGCTGGCGGATTACACCGGGCTGTTGGCCTGTGGTGCCGATGTGTTGCGTCTGAGCCCTCGCGCTCAGGGCATGGCCGAGGTCATTGCCGCCTATCAACGGGTTCGTCTGGGCGAGACACCGCCGCTGTTCGTCGACGGTTGCAATGGCTACTGGCATGGCCAGGCCGGCATGTTGCGCGTCGAGGAGGTCGGCCTGTGTTGAATCGTAAAAAGTGGTTGTTGAAAGGCGCCGACCGGTTATTGCCGATGGTGCGCCGGGTGCCCTTTGCGGTGCAGCGCCTGGCGTTGCAGCAGGCGCTCAATCGCTGCCTCGCCGAGCCGTTGCGCGATGGCGAGTTTGAAGTGTTGCGTGGGCGTTGGTTGTGCTTGCGGATTCCGGACCTGGGGTTGTCCTGGTTTCTGACGCTGACCCGTGAAGGGTTGCGAATTGCTGAGCGCGCCAACGCGCATGTGACCATCAGCGGCAACTGGCGTGAGTTTTTATTGCTGGCCAGCCGTCAGGAGGATCCGGATACGCTGTTCTTTCGCAGGCGTTTGGTGATCGAGGGTGATACGGAGTTGGGGCTGGCGTTGAAAAACCTGATCGACAGTCTTGATCCTGATGTGTTGCCTGTGTGGTTGTGGCGCAATCTGGAGCGGGCGGGGAAGGGGTTGGCGGCGGGGTAATCGACGTCGCTCAATTGTGGGAGCTGGCTTGCTGGGCTATTTTTTTGGCTCAGTACATATCCATTTCTGCGGTAACGGCTGCTTAGGGTTCCGCCCTTACGGCGGGTCACTTTGGAAAAGCGCCAAAGTAACCAAAACGCTTTGGCCCCTGACGTCCGGTGCCTCGCCTAGGCTCGCCATGCCCTCGCTCCGGTCCTGCTCCGTGGGCCCGCCGCCATCGGCCATCCATGGCCGGGGGCGGCTAACGCGGCATCCCTGCCGCGGTGCCCACTGCGCAGAACCTGCGCTCGGCCTTCCGACGGGGCAGATCAAGATCAAAAGCAAGATCAAAAGCCAGGGCCAAAGGGGCGTTGTACCTGTGGGAGCGAGCCTGCTCGCGAAAAACGTCCGGACACCGCGTTCATTCAGACAGCACGTGTTATCGTTTACGTCTTTCGCGAGCAGGCTCGCTCCCACAGGGGGAATGCGTACGCTTGAAGAGGCAGGCCGGCCGGGTAGGCCGCCTCGCTTTGCTTTGCGGTGTACGCCCCCTCGAGAGGCCGAGTGGAGGTTCTGTGTAGTGGGCAACCCGGCATGGATGCCGGGTTAGCCGCCCCCGGCCATGGATGGCCGATGGCGGCGGGCCCACGGAGCAGGACCGGAGCGAGGGCATGGCGAGCCTGGGCGAGGCTCCGAACGAAAGGGGCAAGAACCCTTTGGTTACTTTGGGGTTCTTTTCCAAAGTGACCCGCCGTAAGGGCGGAACCCTAGGTCGCCGTTGCCGCAGGAATGGATCTGTACTCCGACCAAAATAATAGGTCAGCGGTCAGTCCGCCATCACGAGCAAGCTCGCTCCCACAGTGGTTTTTCGTTGGCCGTTAGGCCATCGTTTCCTGCAGGCTTTCATGCTGGCGAGCATCACTCGTAATCAACTGCTTGATCTGTTCAAACAACTCATCACTCTCTGCTTGCCTGCAGTCCTCGCCATAGCGCTTACGCAACCCGTAATGGCTAAGAATCAAATGCACATCAGCATGCAGACCATGCTGCTTCAGGCAACTTTCAACACATTGCAACGGACACCCATCCAGCGCAAAAATCCGCCGTCCCGAGCGTGCCTTGTTGACCAGCGCCGCCACATGCCCGCCGACCCCGACGATGCAGGACATTTCCGCCAGGCCACTGCGATCGAGCCGCACGGCCAGGGTGTTGGCCAGTTGGGCGACGTTGGAGCAGCCTGAGCAGGAGTAAATCAGGGGCAAGGTTGAACGGGACATGAGCGCTCTCCATGGATGGACTTCTTCAGTGTGCAAGGCCGGTGGCATTGCGCATTGACTGCGGTCAATTCCGTTTATTGGAAGGCCGCGAGATCCTCTTCGGCGAGGATGCTGATGTTGCGCCGTTCCATGGCGATCAGCCCGCTGTCCACCAGGCGATGCAAGATCCGCGAAAAGGTTTCCGGCTGGATGCCCAGCTTCGAGGCCACCAGGCGTTTGGACACCTGCAAGACAATCAAGCCGTTGACCGGGTTGCGTTCCTGGAACAGGAAATTGATCACCCGACGGCTCGCGCTGGCCATGGTCAAGGTGTCGATGTCGCGCAGACGCAGGTGCAGGTGCACGCTCATGCTCGCCAGGATCGCCAGGCAAACTTTCGGCTGGTCTTCGAGGACGTTGCGGTAATGGCTGCCCTCGATACTCACCAGCACGCTGTCCTTCAGCGCCGTGGCGCTGACCGGGTAGAGACGGGCCTGGCTGAACAGCAAGGCTTCGGCAAACGTCTGGCCGGGCTGAATGATCTCCATCAGGTTTTCCTGACCTTCGCCGGTCAGCCGGTACAACTTGATCTGGCCGCTGACCAGCAGGAAAAAGCGCTTGGCCGGATCGCCCTGATGCATGAGTGTGCTGTGACAAGCCAGGCGCTTGAGCATCGCCAGGCCGCAGACTTCCTCGAAGATTTTCTCCGGCAGTTGGCTGAAGAGATGATGACGACGCAACGTTAAAACGATGGAAGGGTGGGTCAGCATGGCGTACCTCCGCTGACGCTCATAGTAGAGAGCGCCGGCCGGATGACCTATGCCTCTGCCGGCCTACCTCCAAAGAGGCATGCCCCTCAGCCCGCATTGCGCAGATGCTCCATGGCCCACACCGCCGCCTCGACCCGCGAGCGCAAGCCGAGTTTGTGCAGCAGGTTTTTCACGTGAACCTTGACCGTCCCTTCGGTGATGCCCAGCTTGTGCCCGATGACTTTGTTGCTGAAGCCGCTGGCGATGGTTTTCAGCACCTGGCGTTCACGCTCGGTCAGTTCCACCACGGTCTGGCGCTGCGGTGAGCGCAGCGCCTGGGCCATGACCTGGGTCAGCCCCGGGCTGATCACCAATTCGCCGTTCAAGGCATTGCGGATGTACTGAATCAACAGTTCGGGTTCCATGTCCTTGAGCAGATAGCCGTCGGCATCCAGACGCAATGCGTCGCGAATATCGTCTTCGGCATCCGAGACCGTGAACAGCAGCACCTTGCCGGTGTAGTGCATCGCCCGTAATTGGCGCAGGGTTTCAATGCCATTCATCTGCGGCATGTTGTTATCGAGCAACACCAGGTCCGGTTGCAGTGGTTCGATTAGAACGAGTGCTTCTTCGCCGTTGCTGGCTTCACCGACGATCAGGAAATCATCTTCGAGTTCGAGCATCTGGCGGATGCCGTGACGCATCATCGGGTGGTCGTCGACCAACAGGATGGTGTGTTGCAGGGACGGGTTCATGTGACGCTACCTTCTGTTTGCTGCCCGAGAAACTCCGGTTGGAATTCCAGTTGGACGAGGGTGCCTTGCGGCTCCCTGGACACTATTTTGAGTTGACCGCGCAAGCTGCGGGCTCGCTCATCCATGATTTTCAGGCCGTGGTGTTCGCGTTGGTCGACGTTGCCGCTGAAGCCACGCCCGTCGTCTTCGACGATGAGCCTGACGGTTTCACCGTCCTGACGCAGTTGCAGCCAGGCGTTTTGCGCGTGGGCATGGCGCAGGCAATTGGAGAGCGCCTCGCGGGTGATCTGCAAAATGTGGATTTGCTCGCTGGCCGATAACTGAAAGGCCAGCGCGTCGACGTGCAGGTGCACCTGGAATTCCCCGCGACGGGAGAACTCCTCGGCGGTGTCCTTGAGTTCCTGCACCAGTCCCGCATCGTGAATCTGCAAGCGAAAAGTGGTCAGCAACTCGCGTAACTGGCGGTAGGCATTGTTCAGCCCTTCGCGCAGTTCGGCAGCCACGTTTTCCAGGGTCTCGACCGGTTCGCCTCGGCGCATCAGGGTCTGCAGGCGGCTGACTTGCAGCTTCATGTAGGACAGGGCCTGGGCCAGTGAGTCGTGCAATTCGCGGGCAATGATCGTGCGTTCGTCGAGCAGCAGCAGACGATGATCCTGCTCCCGTTGACGCTTGAGCGAGAGCGAGGTGCCAATCAGGTTGGCCAGGGCCTGGATCAGCTGGGTTTCCCAGGCTTGCGTCGGGTGCCCGTCGACAAAATGCGCCTTGAGTTCTCCCAGTTCACTGCCCTGATTGCTGATGCTGAAGGTTTGCGGGCTGGCTTTATGGTGCTTCTGACACGTGGCGCAATCGCTGCTGGCGCAGACCTCTCGGATGTTCGCGCCATGCAGGGCGAGCAACTGCTGGGCCGGTGCCTGCATTTGTCCTTGCAGGCACAGCGACAGACGCAAGCCTGGCAGGCGCTGCTGGAAGCGCCGGATCAACTCATCCAGGCCTTCGGCATTAGCCAGGCGAGTGGCCAGGCTTCGGCTGCTTTGGTACAGCAACTCGAGGGCGGCATTGGCTTGTTGCAGGTTCAGGGTTTTTTGCTGGACCTGACTCTCAAGGGTGCGATGCGAGTCTTCGATCGTCTCGGCCATGGCGTTGAAACTCATGGCCAACTGGCCCAGTTCGTCCTGGGACTGATGATTGACCCGCACCTTGAAATCGCCGCGACGAAAGCGCTGGGTTGCATCCACCAACTCTTTCAAGGGCATGACGACCCCGTACTGCAATTCGTAGAGCCCAATCAGCAGGACGAACAGGGTGGTGAACAGGGCCAGGCCCTGGATCACCTGTTGCCAGCCTTGCTTCTGTTCGCTTTGGCGCTGCAACAGGTTGACGAACTGGTTCAGTTGTTCAATGAAGGGCAGGGCCTGGGTCTGAAAATAGGCGGCATCGCCGCGCTCCAGTGCCGGGCGCAAATCCTCGTTCCAGTGTTGCTGGATTTGCCCGTAGCTGATTTGCAGCGCGGTGGTCGGGCCATCTTCCAGCACCGCCTTGAGTGACTGGCTGTTGAGGCGGGTTTGCAGGCTGTCGGTGACGGCGGCGATGTCTGAGGGGGTTGCGCCCGCCGCCAGTTTCCAGCTCAGGTGGTAAGTCTCCATGCGCACCGAGCCTGCGGTGTTGATGGCGGCCGCGTCGCCCTGGCTGAACCAGGCGATCAACCCGGCGCTCAACGAACTGGCGAGGGCGAGCACGGCGATCAGGATCACCGCCAGCCCGGCGCGAGCGGGCAGGGAGCTGCGCAACCAGCGCACCATCAGCGCAGGTCCGGGAAGAAATCAGGAAAACCGAGCATGTGCAGCTCCAGGATGGGTTTTGCCGCCGATCCCGGGCGCGCTACCTCTAAAGAGTTGTCGACTGATCCTTGTCAGCAAAAACCTTGGCGGAAAACCTTAAGACGCTGATAAACAAGCGGTTTTAGGGTTTTCCTGTACTACCTCCTTAGAGGTAGACCGCACAAGCATAGGCCTATGCCCCCTTGGGCTTCGTTGACATGGATCAAGTTTTTGCGGGGTTCGCCTCTCTAGTCTGCCGCCATGGCTAATTGATTGGAGAGCATTTGTGAACCAACCGCGTGTACGACAAGGCTTGGTGCTGGGTATGAGCACGCTGGCCTTCACTGTCTGTTTCATGGTCTGGATGATGTTTGCCGTGCTCGGGGTGCCGATCAAGGACCTTCTCCAGCTCAACGAAACCCAGTTCGGCCTGCTGGCCGCGACCCCGGTCCTGACCGGTTCGCTGGTGCGTTTGCCGCTGGGCCTGCTGACCGACCGTTTTGGCGGGCGCAGCGTGTTCTTCCTGCTGATGCTGGCCTGCGTGGCGCCGCTGTACCTGATCAGTCACGCCACCGCCTACTGGCAGTTCCTGGTGCTGGGCTTGTTCGTCGGCCTGGCCGGCGGCTCGTTCTCGGTCGGGATTGCCTACGTCGCCAAATGGTTCGACAAGGAGAATCAGGGCTTTGCGATGGGCATCTTCGGCGCCGGTAACGCCGGGGCCGCGGTGACCAAATTTCTCGCCCCGGCACTGATCGCGGCCGGCAGCTGGCAGTTGGTGCCGAAAGTCTTCAGCGCGATCCTCTTTATTACGGCGCTGTTGTTCTGGTTCTTCAGCGCCGAAAACAAGGACCACCGTAGTGCCACCGGCGCCACCTTGCGTGAGCAATTGAGCTCGTTGAAGGACCCGGCGGTGTGGCGCTACTGCCAGTACTACTCGATCGTTTTCGGTGGTTACGTCGCCCTCGCGCTGTGGATGACCAAGTACTACGTGCAGGAATACGGTTTCAGCCTGCAAAGCGCGGCGCTGCTGGCGGCCTGTTTTTCCCTGCCTGGTGGCGTACTGCGTGCCGTCGGCGGCTGGATGTCGGACCGCTGGGGTGCGCAAAGCGTGACCTGGTGGGTGTTGTGGGTCAGCTGGATCTGCCTGTTCCTGCTCTCGTACCCCCAAACCCAGCTGCAAGTGCAAACGATCAACGGCCCGGTGGATTTCCACATCGGCCTCAATCCCGCGCTGTTCACCGTGCTGCTGTTCGTCATGGGCATCGCCTTCGCGTTCGGCAAGGCCTCGGTCTTCAAATACATCGCCAATGACTACCCGAAAAACATGGGCGCGGTGTCCGGCATCGTCGGCCTCGCCGGTGGCCTGGGCGGTTTCGTGTTGCCAATCCTGTTCGGCGCCCTGGTGGACCTCACCGGCGTGCGCTCTTCCTGCTTCATGTTGATGTACGGCGTGGTCTGGGTCTCCCTCACCTGGATGTACTTCAGCGAAATACGCAAAAGCGCGGTGCTGGGTAAAGCGCCGCTGCTGACCCCGTCCCCGATTTCCAGCATTGCCCTAGGAGAAGAACATGTCCGTTCTGCAAAAGCCTGACAAAGGCCCGGTCATTCATGACTGGCGCCCCGAGGACCCAGCATTCTGGGGAAGTAGCGGCAAACAGACCGCCACGCGCAACTTGTGGATTTCCATTCCTGCGCTGCTGCTGGCCTTTGCGGTATGGATGGTCTGGAGCACGGTGATTGTGCGTTTGAACGCCATCGGCTTCAGCTTCACCACCGACCAACTGTTCTGGCTGGCGGCGTTGCCGGGGCTGTCCGGGGCGACCTTGCGCGTCTTCTATTCCTTTATGGTGCCGATCTTCGGTGGCCGTCGCTGGACTGCCCTGAGCACCGCGTCCCTATTGTTGCCATCGATCTGGATGGGCTTCGCCGTGCAGGACCCGAGCACCTCCTACAGCGTGTTCGTGTTGATTGCCTTGCTCTGCGGTTTTGGTGGCGGCAACTTCGCCTCGAGCATGTCCAACATCAGCTTCTTCTATCCCAAGTCGCAACAGGGCACAGCCCTTGGCCTCAACGCCGGGCTGGGTAACCTGGGCGTCTCGGTGATGCAGTTCTGTGTGCCGCTGGTGATTACCTTCGGTGTGTTCGGCTTCATGGGCGGCTCGCCGCAAGCACTGCCGGACGGCGGTCAGTTATGGTTGCAGAACGCCGGCTTCATCTGGGTGCCGTTCATTGTCCTAGTGACGGTGCTGGCCTGGTTCGGCATGAATGACCTGTCCAGTGCCCGCGCTTCTTTCAGCGAGCAGGCCGTCATCTTCAAACGCAAACACAACTGGCTGATGTGCTGGTTGTACCTGGCGACCTTCGGTTCGTTCATCGGTTTCTCCGCCGCGTTTCCGCTGCTGATCAAAACCTCTTTCCCTGATGTCATTGCCTTGAAATTCGCCTTCCTCGGCCCGTTGGTTGGCGCGCTGGTACGCCCATTGGGCGGCTGGCTGGCGGACAAGCTCGGCGGCGCGAAAGTGACCTTGTGGAACTTCGTGGCGATGATCGTGATGGTCTTCGGCGTCATGCACTTCCTGCCGCAGAACGGCGAGCCCGGCAACTTCTACGGCTATCTCGGCATGTTCATGCTGCTGTTCATTACCACCGGCATCGGCAACGGCTCCACCTTCCGCATGATCCCGGTGATCTTCCGCACCCAGCACGAAAAAGCCTCGGCCGGAAAACCACCCGCCGTGCGCGAACAAGCGCTGAAGAATGCCGGCAAAGAGTCAGCCGCGGTCCTGGGCTTCAGTTCGGCCATGGGCGCCTTCGGTGCGTTCTTCATTCCCAAATCCTTCGGCACTTCGATGGCCCAGACCGGCGGCCCGGAGATGGCCTTCTACATGTTCGTCGGCTTTTACGTGAGCTGCATCGTGGTGACCTGGTGGTGGTACGCGCGCAAAGGCGCCGCGACACCCTGCTGAGAAGAGCCGAATCCAACCATTGCGTGGGCGGGGCACAGACTCCGCGACAAAGCCTGAGAGGACTACACCGTGAGTCATTTACTGGATCAATTGCGGTTTTTCAATCGCAAGCAAAACGAGTTTTCCGACGGTCATGGCGAGACCCGCAAAGAGTCTCGCGACTGGGAGAACGTCTACCGTTCGCGCTGGCAGTACGACAAGATCGTGCGTTCCACCCACGGGGTGAACTGCACCGGCTCCTGTTCGTGGAAGATCTACGTCAAGAACGGCCTGATCACCTGGGAAACCCAGCAGACCGACTACCCGCGTACCCGTAACGATCTGCCGAACCATGAGCCCCGTGGCTGCCCGCGTGGTGCCAGTTACAGCTGGTACATCTACAGCGCCAACCGGCTCAAGTACCCGAAAATCCGCAAGCCGTTGCTCAAGCTCTGGCGCGACGCGCGGCAAACCATGGCGCCGGTCGAGGCCTGGGCCAGCATCGTCGAGGACAAGGTCAAGGCCGACTCCTATAAAAGCAAGCGCGGCATGGGTGGCTTCATTCGTTCCAACTGGGAGGAAGTCAACGAGATCATCGCCGCGGCCAACGTCTACACGATCAAGCAATACGGCCCTGACCGGATCGTCGGTTTCTCGCCGATTCCGGCCATGTCGATGGTCAGCTATGCCGCAGGTTCGCGTTACCTGTCGCTGATCGGCGGCGCCTGTCTGAGCTTCTATGACTGGTATTGCGACTTGCCACCGGCCTCGCCGATGGTCTGGGGCGAACAGACCGACGTGCCGGAATCGGCCGACTGGTACAACTCCAACTACATCATTGCCTGGGGCTCCAACGTCCCGCAGACCCGCACCCCGGATGCGCACTTCTTTACCGAAGTCCGTTACAAGGGCACCAAGACGGTCGCGATCACTCCGGATTACTCGGAAGTCGCCAAGCTCACCGACCTGTGGCTGAACCCGAAGCAGGGCACCGATGCGGCGCTGGCGCAGGCGTTCAACCATGTGATCTTCAAAGAATTCCACCTGGACAAACCGAGCGCCTATTTCACTGATTACGCCAAGCGCTTCACCGATTTGCCGGTGCTGGTGCTGCTCAAGCAAATGGTCGACAAGGCACCGGGCGCCGGTTACCAGCCGGACCGCTTCCTGCGCGCCAGTGACCTGACTGACAACCTCGGCCAGGAAAACAACCCGGAATGGAAAACCATCGCCCTGGATGTCAGCGGTGAACTGGTGTCCCCTCAGGGTTCCATCGGTTATCGCTGGGGCGAGAAGGGCAAGTGGAACATCCTGCCCCGTGAAGGCGGTGAAGGCCGTGAGATCGATCTGAAGCTGAGCCTGATCGGCGATGACGTCGCCGAAGTGGCGTTCCCGTATTTTGCCGGTGAGTCCCACGAGCACTTCCAGCACGTGGCCGGCGATGCCGTGCAATACCGCCGCGTGCCGGTGCATAACGTGGTGCTGGCAGACGGCAGCGTGGCCAAAGTCGCCACCGTGTTCGACCTGTCGGCTGCCAACCTGGCCATCGACCGCGGTCTCGGCGGCGAAAACGTGGCCAAGGATTACGACGACGCCTCGGTGCCTGGCAC
>NZ_JBBWCB010000154.1:0-12327 GCF_039888995.1 Pseudomonas rossensis
CCCGGGGCGACCGATGTGTTCACCTACACCGTGCGCGATGCCGACGGTGACCAAAGCACCACCACCATCACCATCGACGTGATCAACAGCAGCATCCAAGCGGTCAGCGACAGCGACGTGACCGTGTACGAAAAAGCCCTCGACCTGAACCAGGACGGTCAGGACCTGGCGCCCGGCACCGTCACCGGCAGCCTGCCGGGCAACACGGGCGAAACCGCCAATGGCACGCTGGTCGGCTCCGTCACGGGCGCGGCCGGCGCAATCACCTACACCCTGGTCGGCAGCGCCACCGGTACCTACGGCCAAATCCTGCTCAACCCCGATGGCTCCTACACCTACACGCTGACGTCGGCGCCGAGCACCACGCCGCAGGCGAACGACGGCGCCAACACCCTCAGCGAAAGCTTCACCTACAAAGCCACCGACGCCCTGGGCAACAGCACCACCAGCACCATCGTGGTCAACATCGTCGATGACCTGCCGACCGCTCATGCCGACGAGACGTCGGTCGCCGAAGGCGGCACCGTCAGTGGCAACGTGCTGTGGAACGACGTCGGCGGCGCCGATGGTCTCGCCGCAGGCGCGGTGGTCGGCGTGCGTGCCGGTTCAGACACCTCGACCTCGGCCGTTGGCGGCCTCAACAGCCAGATCAATGGCACCTACGGTTACCTGACGCTGGACGCCAACGGCAACGCCGTGTACCACAGCAACCCGAACGCCGTGAGCGGCCCCGGGGCGACCGATGTGTTCACCTACACCGTGCGCGATGCCGACGGTGACCAAAGCACCACCACCATCACCATCGACGTGCACAACAGCTGCATCACAGCGGTCAGTGACAACGACGTGACCGTCTACGAAAAAGCCCTCGACCTGAATCAGGATGGCCAGGATCTGGCGGCCGGCACCGTCACCGGCAGCCAGCCAGACCGCACGGTTGAAACCGCCAGCGGCACCCTGGTCGGCTCGGTCAGCGGCGCCAGCGGCGCGATCACTTACACGCTGATCGGCAGCGCCACTGGCACCTACGGCCAAATCCTGCTCAATCCCGACGGCACCTACACCTACACGCTGACGTCGGCGCCAAGCACCACGCCGCACGCCGACGATGGCGCGAACACCCTCAGCGAAAGTTTCACTTACAAAGCCACCGACGCCCTGGGCCATTCCACCACCAGCACCATCGTGGTGAACATCGTCGATGACCTGCCGACCGCCAACCCCGACGCAGCCTCGGTAGCGGAGGGCGGCATCGTCAGTGGCAACGTGCTGGTGAACGACTTCAGCGATGCCGATGGGGTTGGGGTGGTCGGCGTGCGTGCCGGTTCAGACACCTCGACCTCGGCCATCGGCGGCCTGAACAGCCAGATCAATGGCACCTACGGTTACCTGACGCTGGATGCAGCGGGCAACGCGGTCTATCACAGTAACCCGGACGCCGTGAACGGTCCCGGTGCGACCGACGTGTTCACCTACACCTTGCGCGATGGCGATGGCGACGAGAGGACCACCACCATCACCATCGACGTGAACAATAGCTGCATCAGCGACAACGACCAGGCCAGCTCGGTGTTGACGGTCATTGCGAACGCGCCACCGGTGGCGGTTGATGACCACATCATCACCAACGTGCTGTCGGGCAGCATTGTGGTGCCGGGCGAGTTGCCGCTGGCCAATGACACCGATCCGAATGGCGATCCGCTGACCGCTTCGCCGACCACCGTCAGCACCGGTTGGATTGCCAAAGGCGCGGATTTCACCGGCACCCATCAAAACTTCAGCTTCACCGGCGGTAACGCGCAGGCGGTGACCCTCGCCCGCAGTGCATTCGTCGCCAACACGACAGCCATGACGGCGGTGTTGGTAGTCAGCGGGGCGCTGGGAGCGGTCAACAACCCCCACGATGAGGACCGCATCACCGTCGACCTCAAACAGGGTGAAACCCTTAACCTGGATCACAATCTGGCGGCCGGTCATGTCGCCATGGAGTACTCCATCAACGGCGGCGCATGGATCGCCCTCGCGGACGGGCAAACCCTCACTGCAACGTCGGATAGCACCTACCAGATCCACATCACCAACATCGACAACGGTGGTCCGGGCAACAGCGGGAAGGGGGCGGAAAACTACCAACTGACCATGACCGTCAACTACGCCGGTGCCCACGACATCACGCCAGATGCCCACGGCACCTACACCGCCCACGACAGCCATGGCGGCAGCGACAACGCCGCCGTGACCATCACCTATCAGGACGGCCACACCCTAACCGGCACCGCGGGCGATGATGTACTGGTGGCGGGCACCGGCAACAACGTGATCAATGCCGGCGACGGCAACGACGTGCTCACCGCCGGTTCCGGCAACAACGAAATGCACGGCGGCGCCGGCAATGACTTGCTGTACAGCGGTGCGGGCAACGACCTGCTCGACGGCGGCACCGGCGTCGACACCACGAGCTATGCCCACGCTACGGCCGGCATCACCGTCGATCTGAACCTGCTCACCCCGCAGAACACCGTGGGCGCCGGGACCGACACCCTGACGGCGATCGAAAACCTGACCGGCTCCAACTTCAACGATTCCCTGACGGGCGACAACAACAGCAACATCATCAACGGCGGCCTGGGTAACGACATGCTCAACGGCGGGGGCGGCGATGACTTCCTGATCGGCGGCCTGGGCAACAACACCCTCACCGGCGGCAACGGTGCCGACACCTTCCAGTGGCTCAAAGGCAACAGCGGCCACGACGTGGTCACTGACTTCACGCCGGGCATCGACAAACTCGACCTGTCGCAACTGCTGCAAGGGGAAAACGGCACCGCGGCGTCGCTGGATGACTACCTGCACTTCAAAGTCACCGGCAGCGGCGATTCACTGGTCACCAGTATCGACGTCAGCGCCATGGCTGGCGCCGCGCCGAATCAAACCATCGACCTGGCGGGTGTGAATCTGGCCAGCCATTACGGCGTAACGCCGGGGGCGGGTGGGGTGATTGCCGGTGGCCCCGATACGGCGACCATCATCAACGGGATGCTCAATGACCATTCGTTGAAGGTGGATACCGTGTGATCTGAAACGACAAAACCCGCCATCCCTGTGGAAAGGGATGGCGGATTTTTTGGTGTTTGTGGGTTCGTCGTTCAGTTCGGAATCCATCCCTCACCCTCTCCCAGAGGGAGAGGGGACTGACCGTGCGTGGCTTATGAAACACACTCAAAAACCTGAGTTCCACGCGATTTTTCAGGTCGATTTAACTCGACCAAACAACTTGGGCCGGTAAATAAATGCGTCCACTTATCCTCCTGGCCGAAAAACTGCCGCCGAAATGCTGCAGACCCATGCGGTAACCGGTGTTGAGCGGGCTGTTCAAATTAAATAGTCCATTCTCTTTTTTCAGATAATTACAAGGCACCGAAGGAAAAATTATCCATAAACAAATAATCGTACGCGTGACACTCCATCGATCGGATATGACGTCCTGGGGGCGCTGGAAAACTAAAAGAACCGAAATCAGTGGGGTTGTACGTTATTTGTGAAACTGGCTTGTCAAAACCGTCCAGATAGACAATGGTGATGGGTCTGTGAACATATATCAGATGAAATGAAATACGCGAATAGTTACTCCAGAATTTTAAGCGAACCAGTTGATATCCCGACTCGACTGCATGGCATAGTCCGAGAGCTCTACTGGCGGATGTGTCAAATATTCCGCAGGAGTCATTGCCATTGACCAGTGTCACTCTCATGCTTTGAAGGTCGAAAGATCCGCCACGGCTGATTTTATACAATGGAGCGCTTTGAAAGTTTTCGCTGAAGACTTTAGTTCCTACGATAACGGTATAAGGTGGGGCCGAGACTGGTTTATCTCCATAGTTACCTCTGGCCGTGAGATTACAAGTGCCTAACGGTAGCGTAACCGAACGTTCCCATTGACCATTAACGTCGGTATCTACTGTAGCAATTAGAGCGCCATTGTTTAAAATTTCAATTTCTTGTTTGATGCTCCCGGCCCCCTTCACTGTCAAGACACTATCAGTGGTTCTCTCATTACGGTTTACTGGTACACCTTGGAGATCATTAATAATCGTGATGATCGGTTGCATTAGCTCGAGGTTTTTGACCCTGTAGATCTTGTTCGGAAACTTTGTGGCAGTCTGTGCATCGAGCACACCGTTAAAGTTCACTCGAAAGGTAAGGGTCATTTCACTGCCATCCTTAAGCGTTTTTAACCACGCTATCGGTATAGGCCTGATCAAGCCTGGCAATATGTTGTGATGTTCACCCTTGAGATCCTCATAAAAAGTAGCGCCGCCATCGGCATCAACCCCTTCATACCGCAACCAGACGTTCTGCCCCAGCACCTGATGCGGCCATTCGCCTACCCGAAGCTGATCCGTGTCCTGCAGTTGGGTGATGTCCAGTTCGCTATCTGGCGCGCGGTCGATGGCCGGAGTCGGAAGACTCGGATGGCCATCCGGGATCGTGCCTACGGAAGCCGTCAAGATCGGTGACGGCGGCAGCGGTTTGCCGTCGCGGATCAGCAGATAACTGAGCTTGACCTGTTTACCCATGTTCGCCGCGATAAAAGCCTTGGTCAGCGCGAAGTTGGCGCGGCTATTGGCGTTGAGCGGTCTGGTGGTAAAGGCCGGAGAGCCCGCACCGGGGGCGCCTTCGACAATGAGTTGTACGGTGTCGCCCTTGCGATAACCCAGCACCTCCACTTGACCGTTGGCACCTTGCAGATTGGCGGCGTTCAGCGGGTCGAGTAAGCCATTGACGGACTTCTGCAACCTTGGAGGTTTCAGATCCGGCAGCCCTTCACCGATGACCTGTGCCGAGGCCACTCTTGAACTGCCCTGCACAGTGCCATTTCTGAGCAACTGATACGTCGCTGTCACCACGCTGCTGGCAATCACCTGGTCGTTGGCCACTTGCAGAACGCAAGGTTTCTTCTGCCCGAATTCGTCCGCTTCCACGATACCGGACACCGCCACCACCACGTCGGGCTGGCCGGTGACTGTCGCGGTGTAGGTCGCATTGAGGGTGTCGCCCGGCAGGAAGCGATGGTCGCTGGTCAAGATGATCAGCAACAGCGAATTCCTACCCAGTTTTTCCAGGTCAATGATGCCCGGTTCGTCCGTCGGGTCGTTCTGGATTTCCCGCAGGATGGGCGTCGGTAGACGACTACCGGTCAGGTCCACGTCGACGAATTGCGTTGCAGACCAGGGCGAGTCGGTGTCCGGGCCATTGCCGAGCTGGTCGGTGACGGTGTAGGAAAACTTGAACTGAGGATGGTCCTTGGCATTTTCCAGATCGGCGCGCGTCAGTGTGAAACACACCGTGACCGGTTCATCCGAACCCGGTTTTGGGGCTTGCAGCGTGGTGACGGTGTGGAATACATCGTGGCCATTGCAGTTCAGGCGAATGCGGTCGTAAGCCCGGCAATACGGGTAAGACACGCACACTTGAGCACCCGCGACGGGGAAGTCCGAGCCGACGCCATGCTTGATTGCATCGGGCAGCAACAAGTCCAGCCGCGAGTGGCCGTCTTCTCCCGGATTAGTGTCTTGATCACCAGGCCGGATGGCGTTGTACAACAACTCCAGTGGTGGCTGGGAAGTGCCTATGTTCTGGCTGTTGCGAGTCACTGAATATGTGAGGCGGTTGGTGATGTCGGGAAGCAGCAGCTTTTTCGGAATGTACAGGGTGGTGGTGCTGATATCGGACGTCGTCTGCTGGCTGTCGATGCCGGGTTGGCCGTTGAGATTGAGGGTGACGGTGTCACCCGGTTGCTGTCCCAGATACGGATCAACCGCAACAGTGGCCCCCATGGGGGCCAGGTCATAAATCCGCAATGGCACACCTGCATGTGCACCCACGACTGGAACTGTGGCCTCGGGAAGCCTCGGTGCATACAGCACCAGCACAGTGTTTTCGAGCGCTTCGGTTAGATCGACGGTCATGGGAGGTTTCCTTGCCTGAAAAGGCGGAAATGGGGGAGTGATGCGGTATCAGACACCCGGCAAGGACAGGCTGACTACTGTCATATATGACAGGTCAAGGCAGGTTTAAGACGAACGGTCATGCCCCTCACATCGGCTCCGGCGGCCCAATCAAACGTCCCATCACCCCAAACAACCCCAACTCCCGGATCACCTCCAACTCCCCCTTGGTCTCCACCATCTCCGCAATCAACGGCAAATCATTGCTGTTGGTTGCCCGAAAAATAGCCTCGATGAACAACCTTTTATCACTCTGCTCATCAATGTGACGGATGTACGCACCGTCGATTTTCAAGTAAGCCAGCCCCAGTTGAGTCAGGTTGCCGATCTGGCCGAAGCTGCCGCCGAAATGCTGCAAACCGATGCGGTAACCGGTGTTGAGCAGGCTGTGGCTCAGGCGTTGCAGTTCTTCCTGAGACGGCAGTTGGCGTTCGTCGATTTCCAGAATCAGCAGGGGAGCGAGCCCGTTCGCGAAGAAGCCCGACAGACCACCGCAAAACTTGCCTCCTGAAATGCCACAGGCAAGTCTCATATCGCGCTAGCCCTGCGAATCGACGTTATCCAGCCTCCGATTCACCGCCAGCTCACCAATCCCCATCCGTCGTTCCAAACTGCTGGTTCTGGACTTATCGTGGTCTGCTTCTTTAATTCCCAACTACCCAAACATTGTTGTCAAAGTAATTGCAGATATAGACGCGAGTGCTGTCCGAGCTGAAGGCTACACCTGTGGAGTTGAGGCCGCCCGGGATGCGACGGACGTTAAAGGTCGTGGTATCGACTATCACGACGGCCTTGCCGCTAAACCACTCACTAGCACAGAGCGACTTGCCATCCGGACTGAGTGCCAATTGCCACGCGCCAAATCCGATTGGGATGTTGTGAATGACTGCATGGGTAATGGCATCGATCACCACGAGCAGGCTGCCGTCTGTCCTGACGGTATAGATGCGATTGCCGTCCCGGCTGACCACTATGCCGTGCGGATTGGACCCAACCCCAATGTTGCTGATCACTGAGTAAGTACTCGTATCAATCACCGAGACCGTCCCGCCGTTGCTGCCGACAGTGCCATTGCCATTCGCGTTGGCGGCATAGACACGACTACCGTCCGGGCTGACGGTAACTTCACTTGCATTGTTTTGAAGCACCAAGGTCTGGAGAGTCTCGAAGCGAGCCGTTTCGACTACCGTCAGCCTGCTGTTGGGGAAACCGGTAAAAGGATAAGTGCCACCACAAATATAGGCACGAGAGCCATCCGGGCTTATCGCAACGCCAAATGGAGCAAAACCCGAGAACGAGACATTGCGAATAATGTCGAGGCTGGTGGTATCGACTACGGTCAAAACCTGGTTAAGAGAATCAGCGCCACCCCGGGTGATATAGACGCGGCTGTTATCCGGACTGACTGCAACACCGAACACATTTCTCCCTAGTGCGATGGAGCCCATCACTTGGTGAGTGGAGGTATCAACCACCGTGAGTGCACCATAGTTAGCAGGATGTGAAGAACTGACGACATAGGCTCGGGTGCCGTCGGGACTAATTGCGATGTTGTAAGGGTAGGGAATTCCCGGGATGGTCCCCGCGGATGTCTGTGGTGTGACGGTCGCAACGCCAGTCACGGTCTGGTTTCCATGCAGAGCAGTCAAGGAATAAGCGCCGGGCACCGTGTGCCCCTTCACCCCGTTTACAGTGATCTTTCCATCTTTGTCGGTGACGAAGCGGCGGCTGCCCCCGACGTTGTCGCTGAAAGTAAAATCTTTTGGCAAGGACAGTTCGACGGTTTCGTCAGGTAGATCCACGCCATTCTTCGCCAGCGCCAGCCTGACTGTAAACCGGCCTGCCGGGGCGAGTGTGTAGGGGTCATTATCAAAGGTCAGGGTCACTACCGGGGCCGAAATCCTGAGCCGCAACTCGGGTGAGGGCGTCAGCGATCCTTTGCGGATCAGCACCCAGCGCAGTCTGAGGTTTCTGCCCTGATGTGCCTTGAGCAACTCGGGGCTTAGCGTGAAGTTGGCGCGTTTGTTCTGGTTCAACTTGACCGTCGCAAACTCCGGTGTGCCTGGAAGTGCATTGAGCGCCTCCAACCGCGCTTCGTCGCCCTCTTGAGCGGTCAGGTGTTCGACTCGCACCTTCACCCCTTCCGGATAAAGAGACGATTCAATCGGGTTCTTGGCCGGTGCCACCAGAAACGGTGCCTTCAGCTCAATCTGTGCATTGCCTGTCACCATGACAGGGGTTGAGTAAGAGCGTCCCAGTTCTCGGCCATTTCTCAATTGCTTGTAGTACACCCATATCTGCCAACCACTTGCGGCGGCAAAGTAGCTATTGTCCAGTGACAACTCGGGAAAGTCCGGGACAATTTTCACCTCCTTTGCCGTCACAAAAGTTACGTCCTTGCCCTCCGCGTTCCGGTAGGTGCAGGTCAGTTCCAGTGTGTCGCCTGTGGCCCATGGCGTGCGGATATGTACCTTGGCGACCACTGGTTGACCATTGAGTTCACCCAGGTCGATGGTGTCAGGCCCGTGCTGGGGGCTGAGGACGGGTTTGTCGAACCAGTCACCTTTGAGGTTCATCCACAGCGGGATACTCACCGAATACGGTTCTGGGGCAGGACCGTTGCCGATCCAGTCCTTGACCGTATAGGAGAAGGGAACTCCCGTCCCGTCGCCGGCGGCGACAAGAGCGGCATGATTCACCAGAATCGGTAGCGGATTCTGGTAGGACGTTTGCGCCGCTTCTTCGACGCTCACACTGTGTTCGATGACATGACCGTTGCAATTGAACAGGATCGTGTCGAACGCCCTCATCAACGGATAAAACACGTAAAACCAGACCCCGCGTTTCGCCAGCTCCGGCCCTACGCCGTACTTGGCGGCGTCCTCGACCTCGATCATCAATTGCGAATTCACGCCATCGCCCGGCTGGTCGTCCCGCCCCCCCGGGCCTTCCCGGTGAAACCATGCCGGCAGGTCGTCAGAGGTGCCGATGTTCTGCGAACCGTTGGTGATGGTGTAGTGGATTAGGTTCCGGCCTTCGCGAAGATAGTCGGCGGAGATTTTGAGCGTGGCGGGTTTGTGTTCATCTCCAGGGTTCAGGTATGTGTGGAAATCGACCTTCAGCTTGTTCACATACAAAGTGATGGTCTGGCCCTGCTGGCTACCGGTAAAAGGGTCCACAATCGCGGCGTATCCGGAGTCGGTCTTTGCGAGAATCGGGATGCCGCAATGCGCGTTGATCCCTTCAGGCACGGTGGTTTCCATGCCCTCAATCCTGACCAGATCCAACCTGAGAATCTCTGCAGCTGTCATGACCTCACTCCCTGCTCAAGGCGCCCACGAGTTAGAAGCAAGGGCGACGATGAGCGTCATGACACCTGATGTCGGGTGATTTGCCTACTGTCAAATATGACAGGTCAAGGCAGGTTTAAGACGAACGGTCATGCCCCTCACATCGGCTCCGGCGGCCCAATCAACCTTCCCATCACCCCAAACAACCCCAGCTCCCGAATCACCTCCAACTCCCCCTGCGTCTCAACCATCTCCGCAATCAACGGCAAATCAATGCTGTTGGTCGCCCGAAAAATAGCCTCGATGAACAGCTTTTTATCACTCTGCTCATCAATGTGACGGATGTACGCACCGTCGATTTTCAAGTAAGCCAGCCCCAGTTGAGTCAGGTTGCCGATCTGGCCGAAGCTGCCGCCGAAATGCTGCAGACCGATGCGGTAACCGGTGTTGAGCAGGCTGTGGCTCAGGCGTTGCAGTTCTTCTTGAGGTGGCAATTGGCGTTCGTCGATTTCCAGAATCAGCAGGGGGGCGAGTTCGGGCAGCGATTCGAGCATGTCGAGGATGTGTTGCAGCTGCGCTGGATCGCGCAGGGTGCTGCCGGACAGGCTTAACGCCAGGGGCCAACGATTGACGATGAGGTAGTCGAGGGTGGCTTCGAGTATGGCCAGGTCGAATCGGGCCGACCAGCCGAGTCGCTCGATCCACGGCAGGAAGTGCCCGGCGGCAATGGCCTCGCCCTGTGGGTCGAGCAGGCGTGCGAGAACTTTGTGATGCAGCACCTGACTGGTGTCGGCGCACTGCACGACGGGTTGGAAATACAGCTGCATCTTGCCTTGGTTCAGAGCGTCGTCGATCCACGTTTGCCAGTCGTTTTGCGACGGGGTAGGCGCGGTGTTGGAGTCGGTCAAGTGGACCCACGGGCGCTCGGGATGTTGCCGGGCTTCGGTCAACGCCTGATCCAGTCGCAGCAGCACGTCACTGGCCGGCTCACCGGGGTGGTAAGCGGCGATCCCCAAATGCGCCACCGGCATGGAGTCGCTGGCGCCGGTCAGGCGCAGGTTTTCCAGGGTGGCGCTGATTTCGCAGGCCAGGCGTGCGGCGTCGGTGCTGTCCAGGCCTGGCGTCAGCAGGCTGAATTCACCACCACGATTGCGCGCGGCTAGCCAGGTGCGACGTTCCGGTGGCTGGGTCAGGCACTTGAGCAGTTCGCCCACTGCGCTGATCAGCGCATCGGTGCGCTGGCCGCCCAAGCGTTGGTTGAGACCGACCAGATCGTTGATTCGCAGCATCAGCAAATGGCCGTCGCTGCTCTGCTCGGAGACCAGCAACTCGTCGGCCAACTCTTCATCCAGCAAGCGTCGATTGGCCAGGCCTGTAAGGCTGTCCTGATAGGACTCGACCCGCAGTTTTTCACTGCGTGCGACCTCTTCGGCGAACAGCGCCTTGAGCTTCTCGACCATCTGGTTCATGGCCAATACCACGCGTTTCAACTCCGGTGTGCGCGGCAGTTTCGGCAGGCTGAGGAACTCGCGTTTGCTGATGGCTTCGGCTTGTTTGACCATCGTGTCGAGTGGACGAAATTGCCGGCGCAGCAACCAGCCACCAAACACGGCACTGAGCAGGCCGCACACCAGTAACCAGATCAGGCTGCCGAGGGTGCTGTCCCAGAGTTTGGCCAGGGCGAACTGCGGATTGCTCAACACTTCGACCCGTGCCGCCTGTACCCAGCCGCGCATGATCAGCGCTTCGCCACCGGGTGGGTGCAGGTTGACCAGGCTCACAAACCAGGCGGGAACGCCCTCGATTTGCCCCGGCGCACTGCGCTCCACCAGCACCTGCGCATCCTCGATGTCGATGATTCGAATGCTGCTGAAATAACCGCTGTCGAAAATCGAGCTGACCATCAAATCGATCATGGCCGGGTCATCGATTTGCGCCGTCAACGACAAACCCAGCGCGGTGGCGGCGTCCTGGGCGTGGGAGCGCAACTGGCCGAGCATCTGGTCGCGAGAGCTTTCCAGGCTGACAAAAAAACTGCCGCTGAATGCCACCAGCAAGAACAGGCAGATGGCGAGAAACAACTGTTTACGCAGTGACATAAATCGCTCCTTGCTCAGGTGGCTAGCCGTCGCCCACGGCGAACCCTTCAGCCTGCATCTTTTTTAGTACGTCCTGCCAGCGCGACAGTTTTTTCGAGTCGCTGCTGCGTTTGCCGCCATTGGCTCCCGGCAAGTACAGGCCTTCTGCGTTGAAGGCGTACACCGGCAGCAAGTCTTTGCGTTGGGAGGCGGGGCGGACCTCGCCGATCAAGTTGTCCAGCACCAGCGGATCGGCCGTGGGGCTGTTGTAGAAAGTCAGCACCATGTGCGCCTGGTTCTGGGTCAGGGCTTTAACGTAGGTGATGCGTAGTTTTTCGCTGGGAATTCCAAGGTGGCGCAGGCTGAAGTATTTCGCCAGTGCGTAGTCCTCGCAGTCAGCGGCACCCTTGATCAGGGATTCGACGGGCGTGGCCCAGTAATCGGTCTGACGCCAGATGCGGGTGTCGTCCAGAAAGTTCAGTTGCTGATTGAAGAAGCGATTGACTGCGTTCAGTTGCTCGCGCTCGGGGGCGTTGACTTCGCCTTGCAGCATCTGACTCCAGGCCTCGATCCGTCCCCGTCCCGGGCCGAGGGTGCCGTAGCGATCTTCGGCGGTTTGCAGAATCTGCGTAAAACTCCAGTTGGCCCCGACACTGCCCAGCCCGGTCAACAGAAAAGTGATCAGCAACAGCCATCCGCCGAACCGAAGTCGGAGCGTTGACCATCCTGGACTACGCGGACTGCGGGACATGTCTGGCCGCTCGGGTGCAGATGCCTGAAGTCTAGGCGGTGTTTTCAGCCAGGCAGGACAAATCGTCGGGTTGGTACGCGGACTTGTAATTGGATGGACTCGCCCAAGCCGAGGCGTCAATGCGCCACGGTGGCAGTCTAATCAGCCAACGACAGCGAGGGCGAGTCCATGAAAAAGCATACTTCGATTGATCAATCCCT
>NZ_JBBWCB010000155.1:0-11841 GCF_039888995.1 Pseudomonas rossensis
CCGCGGAGCAGGGCGTGCAATTGCTGGTGTTCCCGGAGTTATCGCTGACCGGGTACGAGCGTGGACTCGCGGCTGAATTGGCTATTGCGCCAGACACCGAGGTTCTGCAACCGCTACGGGATTTCGCGCGGGAAGTCGGTGTGACGACAGTCGTCGGGATGCCGATTCGCCTGTCGCAAGGTTCGCCAGTATTGATTGGGGCGCTGGTGTTGGGCGCTGATGGATCGCTCGGGATCTACAGCAAGCAACATCTGCATCCAGGCGAGGAAGTGGCATTTGCACCGGGAACCGGCGGTTCGACCCTGACCATCGGTGCCGATACGGTCGCGTTGGCGGTGTGCGCGGATTTCTCTCACGCCAGTCATGCCGCGGCGGCGGCGCAGCAAGGCGCCGATCTCTATGCGGCGGGCGTGCTGATCACGGAAAACGGCTACGCCCCGGATACCGCGTTGTTGCAAGGCTACGCCAGCGCTCATTCGATGACGGTACTGATGGCCAACCATGGCGGTGCAACGGGTGGCTGGGAATCGGCAGGACGCAGCGCGATCTGGGCGTCGGACGGCTCGCTGGTTGCAGCCGCACCGGGTACAGGCAACCTGATGGTCGTGGCTCGGCGCGATGCTGATGGCTGGAAGGGGCAAATAGTGGCTGTCGCGGAGGCATGATGGCATTTGAATTACGCCCGGCAGCGCTCCGGGACCTCGACTTCGCTCGTGACCTGACTCGCAAAAACATGCTGCGCTATTACATTCAGCACGATCTGCTGTGGCAGGACGAAGGTTTCGATGTTGGCTGGGCAGGGCGCGAGAACTGGTTGATTGTGCGCGGTGAGGCATTGGTGGGTTTCGTAAGCCTGAGTCGTGATGCCAAAGCCCTGTACATCCGCGAGTTGCATGTCATCGAAGCATTTCGAGGGCAGGGCGCCGGTTCCTGGACGATTGATCAGGTATTCGCCATGGCGTGCAAGGAACGGCGTCCGGCATTGCGTTTGACGGTTTTTGAAAATAATCCCGCGCAAGCGTTGTATGAGAGAAAGGGGCTCAAGGTGGTCGGCACAGACGAGTGTTTCCTGAGAATGCAGCGCGATATCGATGCCTCGCCTGGCTGAAACACGCATACGACAAGCCTTTCAAGATGTATTGAAACTTTTTATATGACGCTTGCCGCTAGGTCTGCCAGTCGCTTTTTGCTAAGGTGTCGGCAACCCAATAAGACCATTTCGCGAGGTGTCTGCTTGATTAGGGTGCTAGTAGTCGATGATCATGATCTCGTTCGTACAGGCATTACACGAATGCTGGCTGACATCGATGGCCTGCAAGTAGTCGGCCAGGCTGAGTCAGGCGAAGAATCCCTGCTCAAGGCGCGTGAGTTGAAACCCGATGTGGTATTGATGGACGTCAAGATGCCCGGCATCGGCGGTCTTGAAGCCACGCGCAAATTATTGCGCAGTCATCCGGATATCAAAGTCGTCGCGGTCACCGTTTGCGAAGAAGATCCGTTTCCGACTCGGTTGTTGCAGGCCGGTGCCGCGGGTTATCTGACCAAGGGCGCCGGATTGCCGGAAATGGTCCAGGCTATCCGCCTGGTGTTTGCCGGGCAGCGCTACATCAGCCCGCAGATTGCACAGCAACTGGCGATCAAATCCTTCCAGCCGACCAATGATTCGCCTTTCGATGCCTTGTCGGAGCGGGAAATCCAGATCGCGCTGATGATTGTCGGCTGTCAGAAGGTCCAGATCATTTCCGATAAACTGTGTTTGTCGCCAAAAACCGTGAACACTTACCGTTACCGCATTTTCGAAAAGCTTTCGATCAGCAGCGATGTCGAGTTGACGCTGTTGGCGGTTCGTCACGGCATGGTCGATGCTAGCCTCTAAAAATGACTGAAGTCTTCGATCCAAGCGCCTTTCTGTCGACGGTCAGTGGGCGTCCTGGTGTGTATCGCATGTTCGACAGCGAGGCACGCCTGCTCTACGTCGGCAAGGCCAAGAACCTCAAGAATCGTCTGTCGAGTTATTTCCGCAAATCCGGTCTTGCGCCCAAGACCGCGGCGCTGGTTGCGCGTATCGCTCAGGTCGAAACGACGATTACGGCCAATGAAACCGAAGCCTTGTTGCTTGAGCAGACTCTGATCAAGGAGTGGCGTCCGCCCTACAACATCCTGCTGCGCGACGATAAATCCTACCCTTACGTCTTTCTCTCGGATGGTCAGTTTCCACGCTTGAGCATCCATCGCGGTGCAAAAAAGGCCAAGGGCAAATACTTCGGCCCTTATCCCAGCGCCGGCGCCATTCGCGAAAGCCTGAGCCTGCTGCAGAAGACGTTTTTTGTTCGTCAGTGCGAAGACAGCTATTACAAGAACCGCACGCGTCCTTGCCTGCAATACCAGATCAAACGCTGCAAGGCGCCCTGTGTCGGGCTGGTGGAACCTGAGGTATACGCTGAAGACGTACGGCACTCGGTGATGTTCCTTGAGGGGCGCAGCAATGCGCTGACGGATGAGTTGTCCGCAGGAATGGAAGAGGCGGCGATCAATCTCGAGTTCGAACGTGCGGCCGAGTTGCGGGATCAGATCTCATTACTGCGCCGGGTCCAGGACCAGCAAAGCATGGAAGGCGGGACGGGCGATGTCGACGTGATCGCAGCGTTTGTCAATCCGGGTGGTGCCTGCGTTCATTTGATCAGTGTGCGCGGCGGGCGGGTGCTGGGGAGCAAGAACTTCTTTCCTCAGGTGGGTATTGAAGAGGACGTTTCTGAAGTCATGGCGGCGTTTCTCGGCCAGTACTTCATCAGCAGTCCCGAGCGCGACTTGCCCAGCGAACTGATCGTCAACGTGGTTCACGAAGACTTCCCGACCCTGATCGCGGCCATCGATGAGCTGCGCGGTCGCGAATTGACCATCAGTCATAGGGTTCGTGGTACGCGAGCACGCTGGCAACAGTTGGCGGTCACCAATGCCGAGCAGGCCCTGGGAGCGCGACTGGCTAACCGTCAACACGTTGCTGCACGTTTCGATGCCCTGGCGGAAGTGTTGAATCTGGATGAGCCACCGCAGCGCCTGGAGTGTTACGACATCAGTCACTCCAGTGGTGAAGCAACCGTGGCGTCCTGCGTGGTGTTCGGTCCCGAAGGTCCGATCAAGTCCGACTACCGTCGCTACAACATTGAAGGCGTCACCCCGGGCGATGACTACGCCGCGATGCATCAGGCCCTGACCCGACGCTTCAGCAAACTGAAGGACGGGGAGGGCAAGCTACCGGACATTTTGCTGGTGGACGGTGGCAAGGGGCAGCTGTCCATGGCCCGCGACGTGCTCAATGAACTGGCCGTGCCTGATCTGATTCTGCTGGGCGTAGCCAAGGGCGCCACGCGAAAGGCCGGTTTCGAAACCCTGTACCTGAATGATGCTGCCCACGAATTCACCTTGCGCGGTGATTCCCCCGCGCTGCATTTGATCCAGCAGATACGCGACGAAGCTCACCGTTTCGCGATTACCGGGCACCGGGCTCGTCGTGGGAAAACTCGCCGCACGTCTACACTGGAGGGCGTTGCCGGTGTCGGACCGACCCGTCGCCGCGATTTGTTGAAACATTTTGGTGGATTGCAGGAGCTGTCTCGTGCCAGCATCGAAGAGATCGCCAAAGCACCCGGGATCAGTAAAAAGCTCGCAGAGTTGATTTATGCCAATCTGCACAGCGAGTAGAATGCCCCCTCACCTCGTAGCCAGTTGTGCCGATGAATATCCCTAATCTGATTACCGTACTACGCGTCCTGCTCATTCCGATCTTCATTTTACTGTTCTACCTGCCGTATCAATGGAGCTACCTGGCGTCCGCCTCGGTGTTCGCATTTGCCGCCGCCACAGACTGGCTGGATGGGTATCTGGCCCGCCGACTGGAACAAAGCACACCGTTCGGGGCTTTCCTCGATCCCGTGGCTGACAAGCTGATGGTCGCTGTTGCGCTGGTATTGCTGGTGCAAGAACATGGCAACCTGTGGCTCACACTGCCGGCCGCCGTGATCATCGGTCGCGAGATTGTCGTCTCGGCACTTCGCGAATGGATGGCCGAACTCGGCGCCCGCGCTCACGTCGCGGTGTCGAACCTGGGCAAATGGAAAACCGCCGCGCAGATGCTGGCGCTGGTGATCCTGCTGGCCAATCCGTCGGATTTCACGTTCTGGGTGCTGCTGGGTTACGCCTTGCTGCTGATATCCGCGGGCCTGACGTTGTGGTCCATGGTCCAATATTTGCGGGCTGCCTGGCCGCATCTGAAGACCGACGTGGAAAAGAAATAAACTTTTTTGAATCAAGGGGTTGACGGGGTACCTGGATTCTATAGAATGCGCCTCACCAAGACGCGGGAATAGCTCAGTTGGTAGAGCACGACCTTGCCAAGGTCGGGGTCGCGAGTTCGAGTCTCGTTTCCCGCTCCAATTATTGTTCTACAGGCTTCTATTGAAGTCTGCGGAAACTGAAAAAAGAGGCTTCGGCCTCTTTTTTCGTTCCAGTAAGTTACACTTGAAATCACTACCAGTCACGATTTTTTAGTACATTAATCCGGCGCTTGGTAGATCGCTTTTTCGTGGTACTTAACTCATCGGAAGCCGTACAAATTTCCTCTATTCAAACGAGACGGAGATTGTACGATGGCTCTCACCGATACTGCAGTCCGGCACGCAAAACCCCGCGCCAAGGACTACACCCTCCCTGACTACAACGGCCTCGCTCTTTTCGTGAATACGAAAGGCGCCAAGTACTGGCACTTCCGCTTTTGCTGGGCGGATAAGCAACCCCGTATTTCTCTCGGTACCTATCCTGAAATTAGCTTACGAGATGCTCGCGCTCTGCGTGGTGCTGCCCGGGCGCTGGTCGCCAGGGGCATCGATCCGCGTGTCCATCGGCAGCTGGAGCGTAATGCTAGGCGCCTGGCCTCGGAAAACGCCTAAGAAGCGGTTGTTCAGCATTGAAAGTGGCACGCAAAGTTGAACATCGTGTTTCTGGTCGTGGGTCTCGATAGTCCGGTCGGACCACAACCTCCCGCTTCAATTGGCCGCCGAGTCGGTTGGCAGCGAGGGCGCTCAGGTTGAGATGTAGAGGCGGGCGCCTTGCCTTCGCTGTTCATGGCCAGTTAAGCCGTTGGGCCAGGTCGGTGATCAGTCATTAGGCAAGTGCAACTGCACTTCCATGGCGTCATGAAGGAGTCTGACGACCTCGATCACGTCGTCGTTTGCCACACGATAGAACACGATATGGCGTGGGTTTTTGACCGTCCCATGGGGGTGTTTGGCCTGCTGGCGTGAATAGATGAGGTGGTAGCTGCGAAGGCCCGGTGCAAGCTCATCGCGGTCCTGGCTGCCAATACGATAAGGCGTGCCGGCAATAGCTTGCAGCGCCGCGAGGATCAGCGCCTGGTGGCGCTGGCGTGCTTGATCGCCGAACTGCGTCTGGGAGAGCCTGAGGATGTCGACAATGTCGGCGCGCGCCGCGTTGGAAATCCGAAACAGCGGCATGCTCAGTGTTTCTCTCTCGCGGGGAGGGTTGCCTCCAGGCTCAAGCCCTCGAGGTAATGCTCCAGATCCCCTTCGTTCAACTGAGTAAAGCGCCCGTGCTCAAGGTCCATGATGCCGATCGAGGTCGCCTGACGCAGGGCCTCAATTTTGGCGGTGTCTTCGGCGACACGCTGTTCCAATAGACGCAAACCTTCTCGCATCACTTCGCTGGCATTTTGATAACGGCCGGACTGAACCAGGTCTTGGATAACCTGTTCCTGGTGAGGGGTGAGAACAACGTTTCGAGTCGCCATGGGTGGGCTCCAGATCAGCGCAAACAGGTTTCGATCGTTGGCATATTATGCCATTTTGCCCGCGAACATATAGATTTGGGTTTGTTTCTGACGAACTGGATCGTACGGGTTCATCCGCCGCGCCGAACAGAGCGTGCTGGCTCCGGAGTGTATTTGCAAAGGGACGTCGGCGCCGTCTTGATCAGAGTGGGCCTTGGGCCCTCAGCTTGGCCAGGCCCTGTTTGATGAATCCGGCGTTCTCACGGATCGTGTGAAGCGCGCCGCGGACATTGTCGCCAGTATCCGTCGCACCTTGGCTCTCAACCCTCAACGTCAACTCCCTCAGGGCCGCCTCTAAGCAAGCTGGTTTTGGTATAGACGTTCGAGAACATCGGGTAGCGAGTTTTCAGTGGGCATCGTTTCGAGGGGGGGCTCCCGGGATGAATGGGTCAGGCCGCTGTCCGATCCGGTTGGTAATCAGTGCCGTTGGGCAGCATCGCCCAAGCCATGCATGCGGTTTTATTGGCCAGTGCGATAGCGGCCACGTTGGGAGGTGAGCGCTCGGCTAAACGGACAACCCACCGGCTGAGTCGATCGTCTTTGGATTTGGCCGTGCGCAGTACCGACACCTGAATATCCTGTTGTTCGATGGTTTTGATGGCGACGAAGCGCATGCTGCGACGGCTCATCGCCTCACAGATTGCCTCGGCATCGTTGGTGTCATGCTTGTTGCTCTGGACGTATGGCTTGACGAACTGCGGCGCGATCAGCCTCACCCGAAATCCACGTGCCTGTGGCTGCGGCGCCCAATAGTGCGCACCGCCACATCTTTCCATTCCGATCTCACAGCCGGGCTCGATCTTCTCCTGCACTGTTTGAAGCCAGCGATCACGAGGTAAACGCTGCTGCCAGACCGGCTGCTCATGACGATCCACGCCGTGAATCTGAAACACGTTCTTGGCCAAGCCGACCCCAAGGCGCATAAGCTTCATGTGTAGACTCCTACTCACGGTTGACTGCGGTTCGCACCTTCAATCTGGCACTCGAGATGCCGAGGTGAGGAGGAGTTCCCACCGCTTATGGCCAGTAGCTGCCTGTCGCAGACCTCATTGAGGTTTAGCCGTATGAGTCCGGTCGGCACACCGCCCGGCTTCCGGCCCGAGGCTAAGTTGTAGGGTCAACTCCCACGCATTAGTGCGGACATTATCCATGGAGTCGGTAAGCTCAATGCAAATGTCCGTGTAAGACGGTGTACCTTCTGATTGGAGCATTACAGATGCCATTCCAGATTCAGAAACGGCGTATTGGCCTCGGTGCCAGGTGTGTTGGCAGAGTTGTTACCGAACTTGTTCTTCCAGTACTCGTAACCCACCCCGGCAAAGAAGGTATCTTTCTTGCCGACAGTGAGCTCGCCCACGTCCACCAGCAAGGTGAGGTGCACGAGCGTTTCACTGACGCTGTCGTTGCCGAAGCCGTCCTTGCCCTTGGGCGGGACGAAGTTGGCAAAACCCTTCCATTTGAGCGGTACCGAACCTAGCTGAAATGGAATGTCCCAGGCGGTTTCCAAGTAGTAAGTGTCGTTGAAGCGGATATCGTGCTCCTGGGCGAACGGCAAGCCATTGTGGTTGCGCTCGGAGCGGTACATCACACTGAAGTCCCAAAAACCTGTCACGTTGAAATTGATCGTCGGGCCGATGACGAGCATGCGTTTTGCTGGCGCGAAGGCAGTGTTTTTGGTGTTCCAGTCGACGCCACCCGAAAGTGACCAGTCCCGAACGGGTCCCCACTTGAAATCCTGGCCGGATATTTTATTCAGTGAAAGTTGATGGCGATATATCGCATACACCTCGGTAGCACCGTTGTCGCCGCCGGCGGCTGGATCGTCTTTATCGGAAAACAACACCTGCACATCGAGGAAGTTGCTGCCGTATTTGTATCCGTCAACGTGAGTGAACTCAACGATGTGCTTGGCGATCGGGCCATCGATGCCCGGCTCAGCGAAGTGGGTGCCATACCAGTAACTGATTGAGTTATCGCTCCAGTCGGCAGCTTGCAATGAAGTGGCCGTCGTCAATAACAGAGTACTGATGGCAAAGGTCTTCCGAACGAGAAACGTGCGGTTCTGCATCTTTCATTTCCTTGAGTAGTCGTCCACTTCGGCTTGAGGGACTTTTTTATAGGTGCCGAGAAACTGTTGCCGTTTGAAACCAGCTCAATCGACCACTGCCGCAGCCTCCAACGTTTCACACACCAGCAAATCCACGTAATGAATCGGTTTGCTCCGATGCTTGAGCATCCCGCCGTTACGCTGATTCAACGCCGCCGTCATCTCCGCGAGAATCGAGAGCGCGACGCCTTCGGGCGCGTCGCCGCCAAGGTCCAGGCCCATTGGGTAGTGCAGCTGTAGCAATGCATTCAGGGCAGGATTATGTTGGCGAATGTCGGTCAACAAGCGCTCGGTCCGCTCGCGGGGGCCGAGTTGGCCGATGTAGGCCGGTGCGCCTTGCAGCAATTGGCCGAGCCAGTGTCGGTCCTGGCGGTAGCTGTGCGTCATGACGGCCACCGCGGCCCCCTCGATCAACGGTCCGAGGACAATGGAGGCGTCGAGGTTCGCGACGATGACCGCATCGGCCTGCGGAAAGCGTTCAGGGCGGGCAAAGTGGCTGCGGCTGTCGATCACGCTGACGTGCCAGCCCAGCAGTTTGCTCATGCGCACCAGTGGCTGGGCGTCGTGGCCGGCGCCGAAGATCACCAGGCGCGGGGGCGGAGCCACGTACTCGAAGAACACTTCAACTTCTCCACGGGCATCGGTGTAGAGCCGCAGAGAGGATTTTTTCTCGGTGAGTGTTTTGCGCAGGTCTTTGCGGATGCTGCTGTCGAGTGCGCGATTGCGCAGCGCGGGGCTTGCGTGCGACACCACCCGATCACCGACCCGCACCGACGTGTGGCGAGACGTGGCAATGATGGTCGCCATGGCCGCGGGTTGCAGACTGTCACGCACCTGTCGCAACAGTTCGATGGCCAATGATGGGGTCTTCGCGCGCAGGCGTTCGAGCATGACGAAAACCGTGCCGTTGCAGCCGAGGCCGAAGGTCAGGGCGCTTTGCTCGTCGTCTTCATCCTCGGTGGCGCCGGTGCTGTAGCGGCGCACCACCGGCTCGCCGGATTCGGTCAACCACCAGGCTTTTTTGGACAGATCCTGTTCCAGGCAACCGCCGCTGACGGTACCGATGGTTCGGCCGTGGAAGGGGATGAGCATGCGTGCGCCGGGGCGGCGATAGGCCGAACCTTCGACCTTGACCACGGTGGCGAGGACGGTTTCTTCGCCTTGCCGCGCGGCAGTTTCGATGGCGTGGAGGAGGTCGTTTAGACCGGACATGGTTTGTTATCCCGAAAGTAGGTGCGGAACCTGTAGGAGCCGGCTTGCTGGCTAGCCAACTCCAACAGGGGGATGTGTGTGCGGCCAGATCAGTCGACGACATGCATCAACTGCTGCACCCCCTCCCACGCTTCAGCGCGCATGCGCTCCAGATCCAGCCCCGGAATCACGCCGTCGTCGACCACCAGCCGCCCCCCGACCATGCTGTACCGCACGGCAATCGGCTCACCCGCGACCACCGGCGCCAGCGCGATATCGTGAAAGCCAAAGAACCGTGGATGATCGAGGCCATAGATCACCAGATCGGCGGCCTGACCAATTTCCAGCGTTCCGACCGAACCCAGCCCCAACACTTGCGCGCCGCCGGCCGAGCCCCAATGAATCACATCTTCGGCGGTGGTCGCTGAAGCCCCTTGTTCGGCCCGATGAATCAACCACGCCGTGTGCGCTTCACCGACCATGCTCCCGGATTCGTTGGATGCCACGCCGTCCACCCCAAGAGAAATCGGCACGCCAGCCTCCTGCATCTGCGGCACCGGAGCGATGCCGCTGCCCAGCCGCGCATTGCTCACCGGGCAGTGAGAAATGCCGGTACCCGTTTGCGCGAGCATGCGGATTTCCCCCGGTTGCAAGTGCACCGCGTGGGCGAACCAGACGTCCGGGCCGAGCCATTCGTGTTCGGCGACAAACTCCACGGGCAGGCAGTTGTACTTTTCGCGGCAGAAGTTGACGTAATTCTGAGTCTCCGAAAGGTGCGTGTGCAACCGCAGACCTAGGCCACGCGCGGTGTGGGCCAGTTCGCGCAGCAGCGTTGGCGGCAACGAGAAGGTCGGTGTGGTCGGCGCGACCACCACTCGACGCATCGCATCCGGCGTGTCCTGGTGATACAGCGACTTGAGCCGCTCGATATCGCCGACCATCTGGTCCAGCGTCTCCGGTTGCAGCGCGGTTTTCGAGAAGCCGGGGTGAGCGCTGGCCGATTCCAGTGCACCGCCCCGGCACAGCACAAAGCGCATACCAAACTCATCAGCCATGTCGAACAGCAGGTCGCCGGTCTCGGTGGTGCCGTTGGCGTGGTAGAGATAATGGTGATCGGCGCAGGTCGTAACCCCCGACAACAGCAACTCGGCCATGCCCAACCGCGCAGCGATCCGCGTCAGTTGCGGAGTAAAGCGGTTGAGACGCGGGTAGGGCACGCTGGCCAGCCAGCCTTGCAGATCCTGATTCAACCCTTCGGGCACGGCTTTGAGCAGGTTCTGGAACAGGTGATGGTGGGTGTTGATCCAGCCGGGATAGACCACCGAGTTTCGGGCGTCGATCACTCGCTCACCGGGTTGCGCAACCAAGCCCTCGGCCATTTCAGCAATGCGACCGTTGACGATGCGAATGTCCACGTTGCCCGCCCGGGCACACGGGCCGCGCAAGCCGGTCATCACCGCCACCGGGTTTTTGATCAGGATGTTTTGAAGTTGAGTCATGTGCTACTCCAGTCAGAGGCTGTGGGGCGCAGGCTTGGTGGCTGTGCCATCGGGAGCACTGACGCCGTTGAGCGCCGCGTTGAGCAGCACCGACACCAGGCAGGCAATCACCACGCTGCTATGCAGGAACGGCTGGGACCACTCGGGCATTTGCTTGAACAGGGCTGGCGCTAACACCGGCACCAGGGCGGCGGCGATGGTGAAGCCGACGATCAATACGTTGAAGCGGTTGCGCTCGTAATCGACTTTGGCCAGGGTCTGAATGCCCGCTGCGGCGACCACGCCGAACATGGCAATCCCGGCACCCCCGAGGGCGGCGGTCGGCATCGACGCGATGATCGCCCCGGCCTTTGGCACCAGCGCCACGGAACACATCAGCAAACCGCTGATCGCCACTACCCAGCGACTGCGCACGCCGGTCAAAATCACCAGCCCGACGTTCTCCATGAAGGCAATGAACGGAAACGCGGCGAACATCCCGGCGATGGTGCTCGCCAGGCCATTGGCGCGCAGGCCATTGATCACCTGTTTTTCTTCTACCGGTTTGTCGACGATGTCGCCGATGGCCACGAACAGCCCCATGGACTCGACCATCTGCACGATCATCACCACCACGATGGTCGCAATCGGGATCAGGCTGAAGGTCGGCAGGCCGAAGTAGAACGGGTAGGGCACGGTGAGCCAGGGCGCTTCCTGCACGCTGTGAAAACTGCCCATGCCCAGACCGTAAGCCAGTCCCGCACCCACCAGCATCCCGATCAGCACCGCCATGTTGCGCATCATCGGCCCACCATAGCGGTTGACCAACAGAATGGTCGAAAGCACTACGGCGGCGACGGCAAGGTACGCCGGCGCCCCGAAATCACTGGCGTTGCGGCCACCACCGATCCACTCATAGGCAATCGGGAACAGCTGCAAACCGATCACCGTGACAATGCAGCCGGTGACCACCGGCGGAAAGTACCGACGCAATCGGCCCACGAACGGCGCGACGAGCATCGTAAAGATCCCCGCGCCGATCACCGCCCCGCAGACCCCGGCGAACCCCACCTCCGGGTTGGTACCGATGGCGATGACCGGGCCGACACTGCTGAACGCCACGCCCTGCAAGATCGGCAAACGCACACCGAATTTCCAGAAGCCGACGGTTTGTAAAAGCGTGGCGATGCCGGAGCAGAACAGCGTGGTGCTGATCAGCACCA
>NZ_JBBWCB010000156.1:0-11589 GCF_039888995.1 Pseudomonas rossensis
GTACCTCTATCGCGGTTGGTGCGATGGATCGGCAGAAAGTTCATAGCCAGCCGAAAAATTACCGAATAACGCCGCCGCTTATCCTTTTCCGTTTGCCCGGGCAGGGCGTAGCTGGTATCTGTACGCATAACCAGTACTCGCTCGCCATGGCCCTTTTTCCTGTGACTGCAAATCCTCTCGACGATCCGTTCTACTACTTGAACAACTTCATGCAAGTGCTTGAATGGCTTGAGCATCGTTATGCCGATGTGTTGAGTGCCGAAGAGCAACACTTCATCCGCGAGTTCAAGTGGTTGCCCCGTGAACCCAGGGCGCTGCTGGTCAGGATGGTGATGCGCAAGGGGAATCACTTCCGGGTGAGCAAGCTGCATTACGTCGAAATCGGCGACATCGCCATCGCCGCCGGTCCACTGCTGGCGCTGGGCTGGATCGATGAGCAATCGCCGCTGTCGATCGAAGCGCTGTTCGAGGTGCTGCTCAAGGCGGAAATTCTCCAGTGTTTTGGCGACACCGTCGATCAACCCAAGGGAAAAAAGACCGATTGGCTGCCCGCACTGAGCGAACAATTTCCCTTGGTTCACAGCTTCGGCCAGTGGTGCCCGTCGCTGGATGACCGATTGTTCAGCCTGACCATCATGGGCCTGTGCGACCGGCTGCGCTTGATGTTTTTCGGCAATCTTTACCAGGACTGGTCCGAGTTCGTGCTGGCTGACCTGGGCATCTTTAGCTATGAAAAAGTCGAGTTCTGCGCCGACTCCCGAGGCCTGCGCAGCCGTGACGACGTGGACGCCTGTCTCTTTCTTCATCAGTGTCAGCTGCATTTCGAGGCTGGCGAAGCCGTGGAAGGCATTGTCGAGCAGATCAAAGGGCTGGCGCTGAGCAATCCCTGGCTGCAAAGACGTCGCGGCAAACTGTTGTTCCAGATCGGTCAGCACTGCGAGCGCCTGGCGGATTTCTCTACCGCACTGACGATCTACCGCGAGTGTGCGTATCCCGGCGCGCGCCTGCGGTTGATTCGCGTATTGGAGCGCTGTGGTGAATACCAACTGGCCATGGACCTGGCCACCTCGGTGGAGCAATCGCCGGAAAGTGCCGCCGAACAGCAACAATTGTTGCGTGTGCTGCCCAGGCTGCGGCGCAAGTTGGGCGGTCCGGTGATGAAGCGCTCGTCCCCACGGGAAATGCTGCGCCTGGACCTGCAACTGCCCAGAACCGACCCGGCGTTGTCGGTGGAGTCTTACGTTCAGGCGCATTTGGCGCAAGAGTCGGCACCGGTGCATTACGTCGAGAACAGCCTGATCAACTCGCTGTTCGGACTGCTGTGCTGGCCGGCGATTTTCGCCCCGTTGCCGGGGGCGTTTTTCCACCCGTTCCAGCGTGGGCCGGTGGATCTGCTCAATGAGGACTTTCACGCACGCCGCGCGGAGCTGTTCCAGGGCTGCCTGGCTGAACTCGATGACGGGCGTTACCGCCAGACGATTCGTGAACGCTATGCCAGCAAGTGGGGCGTGCAGTCGCCCTTCGTGTTCTGGGGTGTGCTGAACGAAGAATTGCTCGATCAGGCACTCGATTGCCTGCCGGCCGAACACCTCAAGCACTGGTTCAATCGACTGCTGTCGGACATCAAGGCCAATCGCGCCGGCATGCCAGACCTGATCCAGTTTTGGCCGCAGGACAAAACCTACCGGATGATCGAAGTCAAAGGCCCCGGTGATCGCCTGCAAGACAATCAATTGCGCTGGCTCGAGTTCTGCCATGAGCACCAGATGCCGATTGCCGTCTGCTACGTGCAATGGGCGGAGCAGGGCGCTTGAGTTACAGCATCGCGGTGCGGGCGCTGTGTGAATTCACCGCCAAGGTCGGTGACCTCGACCTGCGTTTTACGCCTTCGCCGACGGCGCTGGAAGGGATTGTCGGCCACCGTACGGTGGCGTCCCGGCGCAGCGAGGGCTACCAGAGTGAAGTCGCGCTTGAAGGCCTGTATCAAACGTTGAAGGTAAAGGGCCGGGCCGACGGCTACGACCCCGCGCAAAATTGCCTGGAAGAAGTCAAAACCTATCGCGGCGACTTGAGCAAGCAACCGGCCAACCACCGTCAGCTGCACTGGGCGCAGGCGAAGATTTACGGCTGGTTGATGTGCCAGAAACTGGATCTGGCGCAGATCAATCTGGCCCTGGTGTACTTCGACATCGTCAGCGAAAAGGAAACCTGCCTGGTCGAGGCGTTCAGCGCCGCGGAATTGGGGCTGTTCTTCGAAGCACATTGCGCCTTGTTCCTGCACTGGGCCGAACAGGAAATGGCTCATCGCGAAGGGCGTAATCGGGCGGCGCAACAACTGGCGTTTCCCCATGCCGACTTTCGACCGGGGCAGCGTCATCTGGCGGAGTCGGTGTTCAAGGCGGTCAGCACCGGTCGTTGCTTGATGGCCCAGGCGCCTACGGGGATCGGCAAGACGGTCGGCACGCTGTTCCCGATGCTCAAGGCCCTGGCGCCGCAGCAACTGGACAAGGTGTTCTTCCTCACGGCGAAAACTCCGGGGCGCAAACTGGCGCTGGACGCCGCGCAAGTGATCCTCGACAGCGCCGACGCGCCACCCTTGCGAGTGCTCGAAATGATCGCCCGGGACAAGGCCTGCGAGCATCCGGACAAAGCCTGTCACGGCGAATCCTGCCCGTTGGCCCAGGGTTTCTATGATCGCTTGCCCGCCGCTCGCCAGGCGGCCAGCAAGTTGTCCCTGCTGAACCAGAACGCATTGCGCGAGGTTGCCCTGCAACACGACGTCTGTCCCTACTACCTAAGCCAGGAAATGGCCCGCTGGGTAGACGTGGTAGTCGCCGATTACAACTACTATTTCGATTTCAGCGCGCTGCTGTTCGGGCTGGCCCAGGCCAATAACTGGAAAGTCGCGGTGCTGGTGGACGAAGCGCACAACCTGGTGGAGCGTGGCCGGCAGATGTACAGCGCCAGCCTCGACCAATCGACTCTCAACGGCGTACGAAAAACCGCGCCCGAGGCGTTGAAAAAAACCTTGCAACGGGTCAACCGTGAGTGGAATGCCCTGCATAACCTGCAACTCGGCGCCTATCAGGCCTATGACAAGGCGCCGGAAAAACTGCTCCAGGCGTTGTCATCGTGCAGCGCGAGCATCGGCGATTACCTGAACGATCATCCGCAAGGCCTGGACGGGGCGTTACAGAACTTCTATTTCGACATGCTGCAATTTTGCCGGGTGGCCGAGCTCTTTGATGAACAGTTCCTGTTCGACATCAGCAAGCGCGACCTCGACCGCCAACGCAACCTGTCGCAGCTGTGCCTGCGCAACGTGGTGCCCGCCGGCTTCATCCGCCCACGCTTGACGGCTGCACGCAGCACCGTGCTGTTTTCCGCGACCCTGAGCCCTCGCCACTACTATGCCGATCTGCTGGGCACGCCGGCGGACACGGTGTGGATCGACGTTGAATCGCCATTTCACGCCGATCAGCTGCAAGTGCACATCGTCAGCCAGATCTCCACGCGGTTCGTCCATCGCCAGTCATCCCTCGCGCCGATCGTCGAGCTGATTGCCCGGCAGTTCAGTCAACGTCCCGGCAACTACCTGGCGTTTTTCAGCAGCTTTGATTATTTGCAGCAAGTGGCGCAGTTGCTGGCCGAGAAACATCCACACATCAATCTGTGGTCGCAGTCCCGGGGGATGGGGGAAGGGCAGCGACAGGACTTTCTCGATCAGTTCACGGCCGAAAGTCAGGGCGTCGGTTTCGCGGTGTTGGGTGGGGCTTTTGGCGAAGGCATCGACTTGCCCGGTGCGCGCCTGATCGGGGCATTCATTGCTACCCTCGGACTGGCGCAACTCAACCCGGTCAACGAGCAGTTGAAACAGCGCATGGCAGCGATTTTCGGCGCCGGTTATGACTACACCTACCTGTTTCCCGGTGTGCAGAAAGTGGTGCAGGCGGCGGGGAGGGTGATCCGCACCCAGCAGGATCAAGGGGTGGTGATGTTGATCGATGACCGGTTTGGCGATAGCAAGGTCAAGCAGCTACTGCCACGCTGGTGGTCGATTGCTCCGAGGTTGTTGCACACTGTCGAGTAGGATTTTTTACTTTAAAAACATCGACATATCTTGAAAGACACGCCCATTTGAACGATCAGCGAATGCCGTCTTTATTCAAAGAACCAAGCATTACTTCCAAGCTGAATCTTTGATAAGGAAATCAAGATATGTCAGTAGCACCGAAATACACGTACACCCCTGAGCAGGTCACCGCAGCATTCAATGAAATAAAAGCGACGCTGTTCAGCGGCATTACGGCCGAGGCAACCCCCAAAATTCTGGTCGTTGCCGGGCTGCAAGGGTCAGGCAAAACCTATCTGCTGGAAAAGAACCTGCTGCCGTCAAAACGCTACGACAACTATGTTCGTCTGTACCTGCCCGACTACCGCAAGAAACACCCCCAATACGCAGAGATGATCAAACTTGGCGTCTTGCATGCGTATGAGCATACCGAGGCATTTGTTCGTGAAGTCAGCACGAAGATCCATACGCAGGCCTTCACTTGCAAATTCAACATCATCATGGAATGTGCGTTCGACAGTGTCGATTTCGCGGCCTTCCCGCCGTTGGCGACCGCCGCCGGTTATCAGTTCGAAACTCACATCGTGGGCTGCACTCAAGAGTTTGCTCATGTGTCGAGCATTAAACGAGCGTTCAAAAGCCTTGAAGACCAGGAAATGGAACGGTTTCTCACGGTATCGAAGCTGAATGCCAGCATGAATTATGCGCCTGCGATCATCCTGGCCTTCGAGACGGCTGCAAAGGCGGTAAGCGGCTCGCAAATCAATTTGTACGAGCGCGGGTTCGGTGGGTTGAACGAGCGAACCTTGATTGCCCAGAGTACTTACTCCAAAGCTGCCAACGGCACCGTCACCATGACGACAACCAAGGTGGATTTTGCGTACAGCGTCTATTCCAGCATTATCGACAACCACGTCTTCGCGGTGAGCGATCGCGACGAAGTCATCAAAGAGTGCCACCTGGCACTGCTCAAGATGGCGACTCATGCTTCGCATGTTCCGAAATTCGTCTACAACGATCTATACGCCTACATCGTCAAACACGTGAATCGATAACGCTGGGCGACGAGTACCGTTTTTCCGACTTTCCAAATGCGTGGTTTGTCGCATACTCCAAAAAAACGGTAATACCCAGAGGGATCAATGAACGAGGATCGGACCAAAGCCAGCGCCATCGACGACAGTCGTTTTCGGTTGTTGATCGATGCTGTCGTTGATTACGCGATTTACATGATTGATCCCGATGGAATCATCACCAGCTGGAACGCTGGCGCCAAGCGTTTCAAGGGGTATGAAGAAGCCGAAATACTCGGCCAGCACTTTTCGCGTTTCTATACCGAAGCGGATCGCCTTGCCGGTAAGCCCCAGCGAGCGCTGGACACGGCGATTCGGGAAGGGCGTTTCGAGGGAGAAGGCTGGCGGGTTCGCAAGGACGGTACGCGCTTCTGGTCCCACGTAGTGGTCGATCCAATTCTCGATCCGTCGGGCAAGTTGCTCGGGTTTGCCAAGATTACCCGCGACCTGACCGACCGCAAAATGGCCGAAGAAGTCCTCAAGCAAAGCGAGCAGCAGTTCCGCCTGCTGGTTCAAAGCGTCACTGACTACGCCATCTACATGCTCGCCCCGGATGGCCGCGTGACCAACTGGAACCTTGGGGCTCAGCGCATCAAGGGCTACTTGCCCGAAGAGGTCATCGGCCAGCACTTTTCGATGTTTTACACCCCGGAAGACCGCGAGGCCGGCCAACCGCAACGGACCCTGGACATTGCGCTACGTGAAGGGCGATTCGAAAACAAAGGCTGGCGCGTGCGCAAGGACGGTACGCGGTTCCTGGCCAATGTCGTGGTCGATCCGATTTGGGGCGAAACCGGCACGCTGCTCGGTTTCGCCAAGATCACCCGTGATATCACCGAAGCCACACAAGCCCAGCAGGCGCTGGAGCAAACCCGCGAAGCGCTGTTTCAGGCGCAGAAAATACAGGCCATCGGCCAACTCAGTGGTGGCATCGCCCACGACTTCAACAATTTGCTGACCGTCATCCTCGGCAATCTGGAAATCGTCCGCAAACGCGTGGGGGACGATCCGAAAATTACCCGTTTGGTGGACAACGCCACTCAGGGGGCCTTGCGGGGCGTAACCCTGACCCAGCGCATGCTGGCGTTTGCCAGACGTCAGGAGCTCAAAGCCGAATCCGTCCAGATCCCGGCGCTGGTGCAAGGGATCAGAGGGCTGTTGCGCAGTTCGCTCGGGCCTTCCGTGGTACTCGAAACCCGCTTTTCGCAAGAAATCGAGCCGGTCCTCGCCGACGTCAATCAGCTTGAACTGGCGGTACTGAACCTGGTGACCAACGCCCGCGATGCAATGCCCCATGGCGGAAAAATCGTTATCAGTGCCAAGGCTGAAGAAACCTGGGATCAACCGCAGTTATCCCTGTTGTCAGGCCGGTATGTCTGCCTGAGTGTCATCGACACGGGGGAGGGTATGGATGACGCCACGCTCGGTTTGGCAATGGACCCGTTCTTCACCACAAAAGGCGTTGGCAAAGGCACGGGGCTGGGACTGTCGATGGTGCATGGTTACATCGAGCAACTGGGCGGACGATTCGTCCTCAAGAGTCAGAAGGACATCGGCACGATCGCCGAACTGTGGATACCCGTCGCCACGACCGGTTCGGTTGCCAAGCCTGTTACCGAGGAGGCCGCACCGCCGGTGCACCGTCTATGCGTGCTGGTCGTGGATGATGACAGCCTCGTGTTGACCAGTACCTGCCTGTTACTCGAAGACCTGGGGCATCGGGTGATCAGTGCGACGTCCGGGGCGCAAGCGCTGAAAGTATTCGACACTGAATCAGCGGTTGACCTGGTCATCACCGACATGGCCATGCCACAGATGAATGGCGCGCAACTGGCGCAGGCTATCCGGATCATCAAGCCGAGCCTGCCGATCATCCTTGCCACCGGTTACGCCGAGCGCCTGGAAGGTTTCGCAACCAGACTTCCGCGCCTGTCCAAACCTTTTACCCAACTCAATCTGGTGGAAATCATCGCCACGGCCATGAAATGACCAGCGAGCTCAATGTTCGGCGGTGGCCCCCGCGTTCTTCTTGAAGCCGCGCACGTTCATGGCGCACAGACAAAACTGCAACACGATCAGTGCATAGGCCTGGGTGTGGTAACCCCAGATCACCCATAAAACATTGCTGACAATAAAACAGATGAAACCCGAGACCCTGCGTCTGGGGTTTTGGGAGCCGATCAACCACGCCGCCAGCACCGTGATCAGCATCGCTGGCCATTGCACCCAATCGAGATAGTCCATCCTCATTCCTTAATGTCAGACCCTTATGTCAGGGACCACTGTGACGAGGCACCGTTCGAGGCTTTGCCTCACGATGCCTTTGAATTTTTCGCCATCGAGTGGCTC
Organism: Pseudomonas rossensis; assembly: GCF_039888995.1. Classification (NCBI taxonomy): domain Bacteria; kingdom Pseudomonadati; phylum Pseudomonadota; class Gammaproteobacteria; order Pseudomonadales; family Pseudomonadaceae; genus Pseudomonas; species Pseudomonas rossensis. The sequence goes on from NZ_JBBWCB010000156.1 coordinate 7,495, forward strand.
AGAGTTTTTAACAGCCTATCCAAAAGGCCAGGAAAAGTATGACATTCAGCGCCCGGACCCGACGACTCACGACCAGTCCGTTGCTCGAATCGCCAAGGTTCCACTTTCCGTGGCCGATCCTGTGTATGGCGGCGAGGGTGCCTTGATGGGGGCCTGGAGGGCGCGTTGAAATCCGGCTGAACTTGTCAGAAGACGTTTCTTCTAAACGTCTTCTATCCCGTGCGTGACCCTCCTGTGCCAAGAATACTGACCAAAGCCCCGAGCGAAGAAAGCCTGACCGAACACAATGCCAAGATGTTCGGCTCACCCAAGGAGCGCCTGGATTTCTACCGCCGGGAAATCCAGTACGAAACCAGCATTCTGGCCAATCGCACTGATGCCTACCTGGCGGCGCAATCGTTTTTGGTGATTGCCTTCGCCTCCTGCATGTCCAACCTCAACCCCGAGTGGGGAAAACTCTTCACCCTGGTGGTGCCGCCATTCCTGGCGCTGTTGGGGCTGCTCAGTTCGCTCAACGCCTGGCCGGGGATTCGCGCGGCATACGACATCATCGATCACTGGCATTTCAAGCAGAGTGAGTTGTTGCGCAGCGAACCTTTGATGGGCCTAGCTTACGATGAGTCGCCGCTGTTCAGTGAGATGGAATCGTCCCATAAGGGGTATCGCAAGTCGTTGTTGTTTTCGGTGCGTACGCCGTGGATTTTCGCCACGTTCTGGATGCTGCTGGGCAGCTACGCGTTTTACATCCAGGTGACCAACCCCGGCGCGTGAACCGAACAACCAAAAAGGCCCGGCATATGCCGGGCCTCTTGCTGTCTCGCCACTTGCATCAAGCCGCCAGGTTGGCTGCGCTCATTTCTTTCTTGTATCGGGCCTTCAAACTTTCCATTTGCGCGCCCAATTCTTCCAGGGTGGCTTTACCCAACAGTTTTTTGGCCTGAGGAAACATTTCCGTTTCCTCTTCTTCAATGTGATGTTCCAGCAGTTCCTTGACCACTTTCACCCGACCGGCAAATTCCGGAGTGGAAGGGTCGGTGACCTTCAAGTCCGGCAGCACCAGCGAATCAACGGTGCGATGTTCTTCCTTGGCTTCGTAGTACATGACGTCCTGCTCTTTGCCTCCAGCCTTTTTATACGCCGGGTACAAGACTTCCTCTTCGAGACGGGTGTGGATGGCGATCTCCATTTCCAGCTTGGCCAGCAACTCGCCGCGTTTTTTAACACCACGTTCGGTGGATTCGCTTAATTGGGTCAGGATGCCTTTTACGCGTTCATGGTCTGCTTTCAACAGGACTATGGCGTTCATGGTCGAGTCTCTCCAACGAGTCAGGGGGTGAGCGCGAACGGTCTCAAGGCCGAAAGTCGCTCAATGTCCTTGAGCATTTGTCGTGCCGGTTTGCCAGTGCGATAACGTGTTTATAAAACAATAAGTTGAAGTGACTGATGGCGAACTGCGGTCATGCAGCCTGCATGAGTCCGGAAATCGACTCATGCAGTTCGCAGTGGAGCAGTGATGTTCCAGTCAATAAAAAGCCCGGCGACTGTGCGGGGCTTTTCAAGTTCAGGCTCTGGATTCGGGGTGCTGGAGCAAACGATGAGCGTTTTGCGTTGACATCGAGACAGGCGGGAAATCTTCGTTGAGCAGCCGTAAGTGCTCGATCGCTTCCTCGAACTTCAAGTCGGCCTTTCTGCGCATGGCCTGATAGCGATCAAACAGTTCCACATCCATGTCGTCGACCTCAAGTAACGCCCAGGCGCTGCGGCTCAGTGCCTGGGCGTCTTCAAACATTTGATGATTACGTTCCAGGGCGAAGGCCCGGCAGGCTTTGATTTCTTCGGAGGTGGAATAGTGAATCATGACCAGCACCTGATTTTCTCGAGGATCTTTTTGATAGGTATCGACGCCGCAGGGGAACCGAACCTGGCAAGTCCCACCGTGCAAAAGCCGGACGGGATTAAGGTTGTGACTGGCTGGATCGCAAAAGAATTTCAAATTTATGAACGTGAAAACTCGATAATTCCGACCCTGAACGTGCAGACATCAAATCAAATATCCTGTTTTTTATGCCGTTCGTATCGGGCCAGCATCGGTTGGGTGCTGATCCCGTGGATGAGGATGCTTAGCGCGACCACGCACAAGGTCAGATCCATGCAGAGCGTTGCAATCGACGGGTCCAGGCCGTGGTTCAGGGCATAAAACAGGTAATACAGACTGCCGATGCCGCGTATGCCGAACCAGCCAATCAACATTCGCTGGTGGCCGTTGAGCAAACTGCCCCAAGGCATGGCGACGACGCTCAGCGGTCGTATCAGGCAAAACAACACGCCAGCGATCGGCAACGCACGCCAGTCCCAGTGCGCCATCAGCACCACGCCGAGCAGCGTTACCAGAAAGACTTCCATGGCCCGTTCCACCAGACTGCCGAAGGCGAGCATGTCGCCCATCATGATGCCCGCGGCGACCTGAGTGTCTTCCAGGCTTGCGGTATCACCATGAACGGCATCTTGCGGCTCGACGTTCTGATGGCCCACAACAGGCTGAACCAGATGCTCGGCGGGAAGTTCGTCGTCGCCCGTGGATTTGACTTCTTCATGACGCAAACCCAGACCGGCGGCGAACACCGACAGAAAACCGTAACCGTGAATCGACTCGGCCCCGACATACGCCAGGGCAATCAAGGCGAGGGCGAGGTAATCATTCGGGGAAAGGGTGCTGTCGTCATTCTGGATCCGCATTAACAAGGTCAGGCGGCCAATACCGCGTCCCATCCAGTAGCCGGTGAGCAAACCGGCCGGGACTGCCCACAACAGACTGCGGAGCACCCAATCGCTCAGCCAGCCGGGGTTGCCGTCGTGTTGCACCAGCAGCAGGCCGAGGATGACAAACGGGAAGGCGATCCCGTCATTGAGCCCGGCCTCACCCGACAGCCCGAAGCGCACGCTGTCGTCATCCCGGGCGTCGTTGACTTGTACCAGGGCAGCGAGCACCGGGTCGGTGGGGGCCAGAATCGAGCCGACCAACACGGAGGCGCCCCAGGGCAATTCGAAACCGTAATGCAGCAACAGGCTGACGCCGGCAATGGTCAGTACCATGACCGGACCGGCCAGGCCGTAGGCAATGCGCCAGTTTTTATCCTTGAACGGCAAGCGCAACTTCAAACCACAGACAAACAACGAAAACAGCACCGCGACTTCCGTCAGGTGCTCCATCCAGGTGGACGCATCTTCGGTGTCCAGTTTCAACAGCCCGAATCCCGCGGGCCCGATGGCGACACCCAGCACCAGGCACACCGCCGACGTAGTCACCGGCATCCATCGCAGGTACGACGATGTCAGTGCCAGCGTCAGCAGCACGGCCCCCAGCACCGCCACCCATAAAATGAAACTCATGCTCGGTACTCGTCGGGTGCGTGCCGCGATGTAGAGGCTTTGACGATCAACCGACGGTCGCGCGCAGGTATTCAGGCGTCAGTACGTTAAACCATAGCAGGATCATTGAGACCAGGAGGGTGACCAGCACCAGGATCGCCAACCAGCGGCTTGGGTACAGACCGGCAATACCGGCGAGGAAAAACGGCGTCACGGTGTAGGCATAACCGATGCATTGATTGACGGTCGCCCTTAAGCGTATGGAGGGGTGGGTTTTGACAGGGGTTCATTTTTTTATCCCCTGAGCCGAGCGTGGTCCGATAAAGGGAATGTTTGGAGACGGCGAAGGTCAACCGAGCAGCTCTCTGTCTGGATGATTTTCCATGAGCATCAGCCAATCCGTGGTCGAGTATTTGCGTGAAAACGACTTGCTGTTGACCACCGCAGAGTCTTGCACGGCCGGAAAAATCGTCACGCTGCTGGCTGAGATCCCGCACAGCGGGGAGCTGATCGAAAGCGGCTATGTAGTTTATTCCCCCGAAGCGAAACAACGGTTGCTCAACGTCAGCCCCGATACGATCAAAACATTCAACCTGACCAGTTGTGAAGTCGCTCGGGAAATGGCGTTGGGTGCGCTGCGCGACAGCACGGCCAATGTCGCCGTGGCGACCACCGGCATCCTCGGCCCGGAAGATGTCGATGGCATTCCGGCCGGCACCATTTGTT
>NZ_JBBWCB010000157.1:0-11249 GCF_039888995.1 Pseudomonas rossensis
GCACAACCTTGATCAACAGAATCAGCGCAAACCCGGACAGCAACGGCGTCGGCCAGAACTGCCCGGTGAGTACCCGCACGTTGATCAAACCGGTCATCACCAACCCCGCCACCCATACGTAACCAACGCCGCTGAAGCGTTGCAATGTCGCTTTGATGGAATGCTCTGTCGGCTGCCGCAGGATCATCACCAACAACATCAAACCGCCGAGCCAGGCGCCGACGCAGGTCAGGTGAATGATTTGATTGAGGATCAGCAATTGGCCATTGAGGCCGTCGAGCATGGCACCGTGGCCGACCGGGGCGAGGGTGGCCAGCAGCAGGCTGGCGAGGCCGATTCGCAGGGGCAGGTTTGCACGCAAGGGCGTCATCAGCAGCGCGACCAACAACGCATTGAGCAGCAAGTGCCAGCGCCAGACCTGGCCGAAAAATGTATTGCCCAGCACCAGTCGCAGGGTCGATGGATCGAATGCCGCGTCCCACGAACCGGCCATGCTGGCGGTGATCAGCAGCAACCAGCTAACGCCCGTGACCAACGCCACCGCCGCCAGCCAGCGGCTTGTTCTGGCCAATCGCCGATCCAGCTGTTCAGCGGCGCCATTAAGCAGCAGAGGCCTGAACACCCAGGCCCCGAACAGCATCAGCACAACGGTGAAATGCAGAAAGCGGCACAGCACCATCGCACTCGTCATGAATTACTGGCCAACCTTGAAGCTATAGGCGCCTTCGCTTTTGTGGGTATCGACCGACACCGCGTGCCATTCGACTTTGTAGGCACCCGCTGCCAACGGTGCGGCCGGGGTGACGATCAGGGTTTTCTTGTCGCTGCCTTCGGTGGCGAGGCTCTTCATCGGCACGTTGCTGCCGTCCTTGCTGATCGTGACCTTGGAAAAGGTCGCTTCAACACCTTCGGAAAACACCAGGCGCAGTTCCGACGGAGCGCTCACCGTGCTGTCGGCGGCCGGGGTCTGGTCTTTCAGATGGGCATGGGCAAACACCGACGAAGCGGCGAACAGCGAGCCGAGCAGGGCGACGGAGGTCAGGGTTTTCTTGAGCAGCATCGTGGAATACCTCTGAGGCGGGTTCGAAAAGGCGGTCAGTTTACCTGCGAGAAGCTGGGTGTACGAAGTTTCGTTTTCCCTTGTCGCCGCGAGGTAGAGCGGATGCTAGTCTTGACCAACGCTGTTGTCAGGGAGCCCTCATGGGCAATCACAAGATCGAGATTCGTCGCAGTAACGTCGAGAAAATTCTGTTGGGGGCCGAAAAGGTTTTCGCCGAAAAAGGTTTCGGCGGCACCGCCATGGCCGACATCGCCGCCGAAGTGCAACTGCCGCGTTCCAACCTGCATTACTACTTCAGCACCAAGGGCGAGTTGTACAGCGCCGTGCTGCTGGGTTTGCTGGACGTGTGGAAACAGGACGCCCTGTGCTTCGAGATGTTCGACGACCCGCGCGTGGTGCTCAGCAGCTACATCCGCGCCAAGATGAACCACTCCCGCAGCCGGCCTTACGGCTCCAAGGTATGGGCCAACGAAATCATCCATGGTGCGCCGACTCTGGGTGAGAAACTGGACGTCAGTCTGTACGACTGGGCCAAGATGAAAGAAGCGAAAATTCGCCAGTGGGTGGATGACAAACGCATCCTGCCGGTGGAACCTTCGAGCCTGCTGTACATGATCTGGGCGTCGACCCAGCACTACGCCGACTTTGATCATCAGGTGAATATTCTGAATGACCACCAGCCGTTGTCGGACATGCAGTTTGAGCGGGCGGTGCAGACGGTGACGAGTGTGATCTTGCGGGGAATCGGGTTGGAGCCGTGAATCAAAAGATCGCAGCCTCGTTTCACTCGACAGCTCCTACGAGGGATTGTGTAACCCTGTAGGAGCTGTCGAGTGAAACGAGGCTGCGATCCCTTGATCTTCAACGATCAAACAGCGACGTGGTACGGATTCCTCGGATCATGATTCCAATCCAGAAACGGCTTCCCGTTCTCCATCGGCACCATCTCAATACAATCCTGCACCGGGCACGTGATCTGACACAGATTGCACCCCACGCACTCATCATCAATCACTTCATATTTATGCGTCCCGTCCGCCTGCTTCAGGCTGGCAACTGCCTGGTGCGAAGTGTCTTCGCAAGCAATGTGGCAACGACCGCAACCAATGCAGGCCTCCTGGTCAATCCTGGCAATCACTTGATAGTTAATGTCCAGGTACTTCCAGTCCGTGGTGTTGCCCACCGCACGCCCGGAAAACTCTGACACGCTGGCGTAGCCCTGACTGTCCATCCAGCGCGATAAACCGTCCTTCATCTCCTCGACAATCCGGAAACCATGCAGCATCGCCGCCGTGCACACCTGCACCGAGCCGCTGCCCAGCGCAATAAACTCCGCGGCGTCGCGCCAGCTGCCGATGCCGCCAATGCCAGAGATCGGCAGGCCTTGCGTCAGTGGATCGCGGGCGATTTCAGCGACCATATTCAGGGCAATCGGCTTCACCGCCGAACCGCAATAACCACCATGAGTGCTTTGGCTGCCCACGGCGGGATTGGCGACCATGCGCTCCAGGTTGACGCTGGTGATCGAGTTGATCGTGTTGATCAACGACACCGCATCGGCACCGCCGCGATGGGCCGCGCGGGCGGCGACGCGAATGTCGGTGATATTCGGCGTGAGTTTGACGATCACCGGCAGCGAGCAGTACGTCTTGCACCAACGGGTGACCTGCTCGACATACTCCGGCACCTGGCCGACTGCCGCGCCCATGCCGCGCTCCGGCATCCCATGCGGGCAACCGAAGTTCAGTTCGATGCCGTCGGCGCCTGTGGTTTCCACCAGCGGCAAGATGAATTTCCAGGATTCTTCGACACAGGGCACCATCAGCGACACGATCAGCGCGCGGTCCGGCCAGTCCTTTTTGACCTGGGTGATTTCCCGCAGGTTGATCTCCAGTGAGCGATCAGTGATCAGCTCGATGTTGTTGAAGCCCACCACTTCGCGGTTGGCACCGAAGTGCGCCGAGTAACGCGACGACACGTTGACCGCCGCCGGGTCTTCACCCAGGGTTTTCCAGACCACGCCACCCCAGCCGGCCTCGAAAGCGCGGACCACGTTGTAGGCCTTGTCGGTCGGTGGCGCGGAGGCCAGCCAGAACGGGTTGGGGGCTTTGATGCCGGCGAAGACAATCGAGAGATCGGCCATTTACGCAGCCTCCACGTTGAGCATGAGTTGGGCGTTGATGGCCTCGGCGGCCCGTTTGCCGTGCTGCACGGCCTGTACGGTGAGGTCCTGATCGAGGCTGGTGCAGTCGCCGCCGGCGTACACGCCGGGGATGCTGGTGCGCAGGTTTTCGTCCACTTGAATTCGCTCGCCCTGACGCTTGAGTTCACGGGCCAGCGGGTCGGCGAGGGCGCTGGCGTCGAAGGCCTGGCCGATGGCTTTGAAGATCGCATCGGCGGCCAGTTCGAAGGTGTCGCCGGTGGTTTGCAGGCGACCTTCGACTAACCAGGTCCGAGCGAAGCGCATGCCGCGTACTTGGCCTTGAGCATCGAGCAGGACTTCTTCGGGTTGTGCCCAGGTCAGCAAGCGCACTTGATTGGCTTTGGCGATGTCCTGTTCGTGGCCGGTGGCGCCCATTTCCTCGACACCGCGGCGGTACACCAGATTGACGTCGCGCGCCCCGAGGCGAGCCATTTGCACGGCCATGTCGATGGCGGTGTTGCCGGCGCCCAAAACGATACAACGGTCAGCGAGGGGGAGTTGGGTCAGGTCATCGGCCTGACGCAGTTCGCGGATGTAATCGGTGGCGGCCAGCAGACCGGGGGCATCTTCATGAGCAAGCCCCAGCTGTTTGCTGGCGGCCAGACCGAGCCCAAGGAACACCGCATCGAACTGCTGATGCAGTTCGCTGAGGGTCAGGTTCTCTCCGAGTTTCTGCCCGTGGCGGATTTCGATTCCGCCGATTTCCAATAGGAACTCGAGCTCCTTCTGCGCGTAGTCGTCCACCAGTTTGTACTTGGCGATCCCGTATTCGTTGAGGCCACCAGCCTTTTCCCGTGCCTCGAAAATCACCACGTCATGACCGTGCATGGCACTGCGGTGAGCGCAGGACAAACCGGCCGGACCGGCGCCGACCACGGCGATGCGCTTGCCGGTTGTTGCCGCACGCGTGAAGGGGTGTTCGCTGAAGTGTGCGTTGTCGATGGCGTAACGCTGCAACAGGCCGATCAGCACCGGTGCGCATTCATGGTCGTTGTTGCGCACGCAGGCTTGCTGGCAAAGAACCTCCGTCGGGCACACCCGGGCGCAACTGCCGCCGAGGATGTTCGCCGAGAGGATTTTCTGAGCGGCGCCCTGGACGTTTTCCTGGTGGATATTGCGGATGAATGACGGAATGTCGATCTCGCTCGGACAGGCATTCACGCAGGGCGCGTCGTAGCAGTACAGGCAACGCGAGGCTTCCAGATGGGCCTGACGGTCGTTGAGCGGCGGTGCCAGATCGGTGAAATGGCCGGCGAGGGCGGCCGCATTCTCGTGCGGATGCGGGAGGTGGTTCAGGGTCTTGATCACGGTGTTGGCCTCACGGTTATTTGAGGTGCTGCCTCTGATGGGCATTGGTTTTTGTGTTGCCTGGGCAGACGCCTTCGCGAGCAAGTCGAATCGTCGCACCGCCGCTCCCACATTTGAAATGCATTCCACTGTGGGAGCGTGGCTTGCCCGCGATGGCCGAAGGCCTCGATCTCAGCGTTTCACGGCAACAGGCCTGTTCATCTCAGCCCGCTTGCTCAGCAAATCAAACACCGCCGGATACGCCGGACGCTCGACATACCGCCCGGCACCACGCTCGGCGCGCAAATCACCATCGGCCCATACCACCCGGCCCTGGCTGACGGTGTGGCTCGGTACACCGCGCACGGTCTTGCCTTCGAAGATGTTGAAGTCCACTTGCTGATGGTGAGTTTTCGCCGAAATCGTCCGCGTACCTTCCGGATCCCACAGCACCAGATCCGCGTCCGCACCGACGCGAATCGCCCCTTTGCGCGGGTAGAGGTTGAAGATTTTCGCGGTATTGGTGGAGGTGAGTGCAACGAAGTGCTGCATCGATAAACGCCCGGTGTTCACCCCTTCATCCCAGAGCACTGCCATGCGGTCTTCGATACCGGCCGTGCCATTGGGGATTTTGCTGAAGTCGTCACGGCCAGCCGCTTTTTGCTCGGCGCAGAAGCAGCAATGGTCGGTGGCGGTGGTGTGCAGGTTGCCCGATTGCAGGCCGTGCCAAAGTGCTTCTTGATGGCCGCGCGGACGGAAGGGCGGGCTCATCACGTAACCGGCGGCGGTCTGCCAGTCCGGGTGTTGATAGACGCTGTCATCCAACAGCAGATGCCCGGCCAGGACCTCGCCGTAGACTTGTTGGCCCTTGCTGCGGGCGTAGGTGATTTCGTCGAGGGCTTCCTTGGTCGAGACATGCACCAGGTACAGCGGCGTGCCCAGGGTTTCGGCGATGCGGATCGCCCGACTGGCCGCTTCACCTTCCACTTGCGAAGGGCGCGACAACGGATGCGCTTCAGGGCCGGTCATGCCTTGGGCCATCAACTTGCGTTGCAGGTGATAGACCAGCTCACCGTTTTCCGCATGCACGGTCGGCACCGCGCCCAATTCCAGGCAGCGCTCGAAACTCGCCACCAGCGTGTCGTCGGCGGCCATGATCGCGTTCTTGTAGGCCATGAAATGCTTGAAGCTGTTGACCCCGTGCTGGCTGACCAGCTCAGCCATTTCCTCGCGGACCTGTTCGCTCCACCAGGTGATCGCGACATGGAAACCGTAATCCGACGCCGACTTCTCGGCCCAGCCGCGCCACTGATGAAAGGCTTCCATCAAGGATTGCTGCGGATTGGGAATCACAAAGTCGATGATCGAAGTCGTGCCACCAGCAAGTCCCGCTGCGGTACCACTGAAAAAGTCTTCACTGGCCACCGTGCCCATGAACGGCAGTTGCATGTGGGTGTGCGGATCGATGCCGCCGGGCATCAGGTATTGGCCGCTGCCGTCGAGCACTTCGGCACCCGCCGGAACATCAAGATTTTCGCCGATGGCTTTGATCACGCCGTCGGCGCAATAGACGTCGGCGCGATAACTTTCATCATGGGTAATAACGGTGGCGCCACGGATCAACAGAGACATTTCCGAGTTCCTCGCAGGCAATGACCGACTTGTGCCGGTTCTAAATGTTTTATATGAAGACGACGCAAACAGGCGTATTCCTGTCAGCGCTGTCAGGAATAAACGCTAGTCTGAGTTTAAGGATTGAGCAAGAATATTTTTTATAAGCTTATATCTGTTTTAACTTATTGATAATTAAAGGTTAAGCTCGTAAATCACCAAAATGGTGAGGCCTCTCACCATTTTGACGCACTTGACAGGTTCCAAAAATAGACGAGATTTCTTATGTGAAATCAGCCGCTTGAGGATGGTCTATGGTTGATGCGCGACGTTCAAAAAAAGTGGTATGCACCAGATTGAGTCCTGACTGTTCGGACAACTTGCCTGGCATTCGGCCTGAGTGAACAAGCAAGTAACCGGTGACTCATCGGCTATGTAAATAAAACTGATAAACATCAGTTGGTTACAAAGTTTTTATGGAACTGCCCGATGCGCAAACGGGGTGCCCGGCACGTTTATTGATGTCGCCAGCCCCTGATGAGCAACAATAATCAAAAGAACAGTGGAGCGGCCATGCAACAGATCAGATCGCAAGTGACCGAGCGCAACGGCTTGTTTGAACTTGAAGCCGGCAGCGACGTTCTCGACAGTCCCCGTTACAACCACGACATGGCACCGACCAAGGTGCACGAACGAACCTGGAACAAATGGCACATCACCGCATTGTGGGTCGGCATGGCGATCTGCGTTCCGACCTACACCCTCGGCGGCGTGCTCACCGCGCATTTCGGCCTGAGCGTCGGCGAAGCGCTGGTGGCGATTCTGTTCGCCAACATCATCGTACTGATCCCGTTGACCCTGAACGCCTTTCCCGGCACCAAGTACGGCATTCCGTTTCCGGTGTTGTTGCGTTCGTCCTTCGGCATCCTCGGCTCCAACATTCCGTGCCTGATCCGGGCGCTGGTGGCGTGTGGCTGGTTCGGCATTCAGACGATGTTCGGCGGGCTGGCCATTCACCTGTTTCTCGGCTCGGTGTTCGAGGATTGGAAAGCCCTTGGCGGTACCGGTGAGGTGATCGGGTTCATGGTGTTCTGGGCCTTGAACCTGTGGGTGGTGATTCGTGGCGCGGACTCGATCAAATGGCTGGAAACCCTCTCGGCACCGTTGTTGGTGCTGGTGGGCGCGGGGCTGCTGATGTGGGCGATGCCGAACGTATCGATGAGCGAATTGATGGCGATCCCGGCCAAGCGTCCGGAAGGGGCCAGCGTGGTCAGTTATTTTGCCGCCGGGCTGACCGCCATGGTCGGATTCTGGGCCACCTTGTCCCTGAACATTCCGGATTTCAGCCGCTACGCGAAAAGCCAGAAGGATCAGATCGTCGGGCAGATTATCGGCTTGCCCCTGACCATGTTTCTGTTCGCCTCCCTCGGCGTGGTGATGACCGCCGCCTCGGTAAAACTGGTGGGCGTCACCGTCTCCGATCCGGTCACCCTGATCGGCCATATCCAGAGCCCGGTCTGGGTCGCACTGGCCATGGCGCTGATCATCATCGCCACGCTGTCGACCAACACCGCGGCCAACATCGTTTCGCCGACCAACGATTTCCAGAACGTCGCGCCCAAGTTCATCAACCGCACCAAAGCGGTGTTGCTCACCGGCCTGGTCGGTTTGGCGCTGATGGCCCATGAGCTATTGAAAAAGCTCGGTTTGATCGTCTCGGATTTAAGCCTGGAGACGGTGTATTCCAACTGGTTGCTGGGCTATTCGAGCCTGTTGGGCCCGATTGCCGGGATCATGGTGGTGGACTATTTCCTGATCAAGAAACAGCAACTGGACCTGGCCGGACTTTACCGCGACGACGTTTATCCAGCGTGGAACTGGTTCGGGTTTATTGCGTTTGGTGTGCCGGTGGCGCTGACGCTGCTGTCGCTCGGCAGCGATGCATTCAGCTGGTTCTACGACTATGGCTGGTTCACCGGATCGGCACTGGGCGGACTGATTTATTACGGGTTGTGTTCGATGCGGTCCAGCCCGTCAATCGCGAAATCTGCGGTGTGATTGATGGCCTCATCGTCGGATCGCCGCCCGGACCAAGCTCGGCTCCCACAAGGGATCTTCAGCGTTCACAAAACCCTGTGGGAGCCGAGCCTGTTCGCGATGACGGCCTCAATTTCACCGATGCATTGCCTGAAGAAACCTATAGCAACTGCCTGAGGAGATCATCATGAACGCTGCCGTAGACGTTCTGCAGTCCACCCATCAGCACATCAACCGCGACCGCTTGTGGCAGTCGCTCATGGACCTGGCCAAGCTCGGCGCCACGGTCAAGGGCGGCGTCTGTCGCTTGGCCCTGACCGACCTCGACCGTAAGGCCCGGGACATTTTCGTCAACTGGTGTGAGGAGGCCGGTTGCACCGTCAGCATCGATGCCGTCGGCAACATCTTCGCCCGCCGCCCCGGCCGCAACCCGAACCTGCCACCGGTGATGACCGGCAGCCACATCGACACCCAACCCACCGGCGGCAAGTTCGACGGCTGCTTCGGCGTACTGGCCGGTGTCGAAGTGCTGCGCACCCTCAATGACCTGGGCGTGGAAACCGAAGCACCGCTGGAGGTCGTGGTCTGGACCAACGAAGAAGGCTCACGCTTCGCTCCGTGCATGATGGGCTCCGGCGTATTCGCAGAAAAATTCACCCTTGAAGAAACCCTGGCCAAGGTCGATGCCGAGGGCGTCACGGTCGGCGAAGCGTTGAACGCCATCGGCTACGCCGGCCCTCGCGAGGTCAGCGGCCATGCCGTCGGCGCCTATTTCGAGGCCCATATCGAACAAGGCCCGATCCTCGAAGACGAACGCAAAACCATCGGCGTGGTGATGGGCGCTCTCGGGCAGAAATGGTTCGACCTGAAACTGCGCGGCGTCGAAGCCCACGCCGGCCCGACGCCAATGCACCTGCGCAAGGATGCTCTGGTCGGCGCATCAGTGATCGTCGGTGCGGTCAACCGCGCTGCCCTCGGTCATCAACCGCACGCCTGCGGCACCGTTGGCTGCCTGCAAGCCTATCCCGGCTCACGCAACGTCATCCCCGGCGAAGTGCGCATGACCCTGGACTTCCGGCATCTGGAACCGGCGCGCCTGGACTCGATGATCGCCGAAGTCCGCGAAGTCATCGAAACCACCTGCGAAGAACACGGCCTGACCTTCGAACTCACGCCCACCGCCGATTTCCCGCCGCTGTACTTCGACAAGGGTTGCGTCGAAGCGGTACGCAGCGCCGCCCAAGGCTTGGGCCTGTCGCACATGGACATCGTCAGCGGAGCGGGGCACGACGCAATCTTCCTCGCGGAACTCGGCCCGGCCGGGATGATCTTCGTACCGTGCGAAGGCGGCATCAGCCACAACGAAATCGAAAACGCCGCGCCGGATGACCTGGCGGCCGGGTGTGCGGTGTTGTTGCGGGCGATGCTGGCGGCTTCGGCGGCGATTGCCAGTGGTCAATTGGCGGCTTGAAGACCAAAAGATCGCAGGCTGCGCCAGATCCTACATGGGAATGCGTGCCCCTGTAGGAGCTGGCGCAGCCTGCGATCTTTTGATGTTGCTCTTCATGTGTCACAAACCATGGTGCTGGATCGTCATCCTGTTGAATCCTTCAAACAGTGGAGCAACACGATGTCGTCCAACACCCAACCGGTCAACTTACTGCAATCGATTCCTCAGGTGTTCGAGAGCCTGACCCAGGTCCACGTCACCCTCGACAGCCACGACCTGGCCCCGACCCTCAAACACCTGCTGCACCTGCGAGCGTCGCAGATCAACCAATGCGGTTTCTGCGTGAAGATGCACACCCGCGAGGCCCGTGAAGCCAATGAAACCAACGAGCGGCTGGATCGCCTGATCGTCTGGCGCCACGTCAGCGATTTCAGCGCCGCTGAACGTGCGGCCCTGGCCTGGACCGAAGCCCTCACCGTACTCGATGAAAAGGCCGACTACGCCAGCCTGCGCGGTGACTTGCGCGAGCACTTCAACGACGCGCAAATCGGTGCCTTGACGGCCGAGATCGGCATGATCAACCTGTGGAACCGTTTGCAGGTGTCGAGGCACTGATTGATGAACTCCGCTGAAAACGCCGCCGCTGTGTTCGAGCAGCGCCGGCCCTTTTTGCAAGGCCTTGCTTATCGCATCCTCGGCTCCCGCGCCGAAGCCGAGGATGTCGTGCAAGAGCTGTTCATCAAATGGCTGGAGGCCGACCGCGCCGCCATTGCTACGCCGGCCGCCTGGCTGACCACGGCTTGCACCCGGCACTGCATCGATCTGCTGCGCTCGGCTCACAAGTCGCGGGTTGATTACGTCGGCACCTGGCTGCCGGAACCGATTCACACCACCCATCAGGATTCACCCGAACACAGGCATGAACTGGCCTCGTCGCTGTCCACCGCGTTCCTGTTGCTGCTGGAACGGCTAACCCCCAAGGAGCGTGCGGCGTACCTGCTCTACGAAATTTTCGACATGGATTACGCGCAAGTCGCTGACGCGGTCGGGGTTCAAGAATCCGCCTGCCGCAAACTGGTGTCCCGGGCCAAGGCCAGCCTCGGCAGCGGACAAACGCGCTTTCAGCCGGAACCAGCGCGTCAGGACCAATTGCTCAGCGCCTTCCATAGCGCCATCGCCAGTGGCTCGACCAACTCTCTGATGGCGATGCTGAGCGAAGACGTCGAACTCTGCGCCGACAGCGGCGGCAAGGCCTCGGCGATCCGCGAAACGTTGTCTGGCATTTCCAGCGTGCTGGATTTCATTGGCCAGTCGTTGCACGTCTATTGGCAGACTTGCGAATGGCTGCCCAGCGAAATCAATGGGGCACAAGGCGTGATCATCAAGGCGGGCGGGGTCATTACTGCATCGATGACGTTTGGGTTCGACGAAGCGGGGCGGGTGAGCCGGATTTTGATCATGCGCAATCCGCAGAAGTTGGCGGGGTTGGATGCATCGTTGCAAGTGCAATAGTCAAAAGATCGCAGCCTTCCGCAGCTCCTACATTGATTGCGTACATACATGGAATTTGCAGGTGTAAGCAAGCCCCTGTAGGAGCTGCG
>NZ_JBBWCB010000158.1:0-11172 GCF_039888995.1 Pseudomonas rossensis
TGCCAAGGCTGCACAGCGTGTGGTGCGTCAGTGGCTGGCGAAGAAAGGCATCACCGCGCCGCACCTGGTGATGGAGAACGGTTCCGGTCTGTCCCGTGCGGAACGGGTGAGTGCGCGTGAAATGGCCGGCATGCTGCAAGCGGCCTGGAAAAGCCCGTATTCGGCCGAGTTCATCAGTTCGATGCCGATTGCCGGCACCGACGGCACCATGCGCAAACGCCTGAAGACCACTGCGATGCGCGGTGAAGCCCACGTCAAGACCGGCACCCTGAATACGGTGCGGGCGATTGCCGGCTTCAGCCGCGACATCAACGGCAATACCTGGGCGGTGGTGGCGATTCTCAACGACAAGGCACCGTTTGGCGCGTCGTCGGTGCTGGATCAAGTGCTGCTGGACCTGTATCGCCAGCCGAAACTGCCGGAAACGGCTTCGGTGCTCTAACCCCGAACCTCCAGTCACTGGAGATCAAATGTGGGAGCGAGCTTGCTCGCGATAGCGGTGTGACAGTCAACATCAATGTTGAATGTCAGGGCCTCATCGCGAGCAAGCTCGCTCCCACAGGGGTCCGCATGGAGGGTTAGTTCATCTCTCCTGCTACCCGATCTCGTCCTGCCAGTTTCGCCGCATATACCCCCGAATCCGCCCGCAGCAGCAGCGCATCCGCGCCCTCCCCGACTCGCCAACTGGCAATCCCGAAACTCGCGGTCACTGTCCCGACGCCTTCGATCGGCGAACTGCGCAACCCTTGCCATAGCTGCAAGGCCAGGACATGGGCATGCTCGCCGTTGATGTCCGGGCAAAGCACCATGAACTCCTCGCCACCCAGGCGACAGAACACGTCGGTGCGCCGCAGCCGATGGCCGATGCGTTCGCACACGATCTGCAACACACGATCGCCGACAGCGTGGCCATGCTGGTCATTGATGCGTTTGAAATGGTCGATATCGAGCATGATCACCGACAGTTCGCCGCCACCACGCTCGACCCGGGCCATTTCGGTGGTCAAGCGTTCCTGGAAATAGCGGCGGTTGTGGATCCCGGTCAGCGAGTCGGTGATCGACAGCGCGCGCAATTCTTCTTGCACTCGCTTGAGGTCGGAGATGTCCGAAACGTAGCCATGCCAGAGCACGCCGCCACCGGGCAGTTCCTCCGGCGTCGCCTCGCCACGGACCCAACGCAGGCCGCGCAGGGGCAGCTGCACGCGGTATTCCTCGCGCCAAGGGCTGAGGGTGTCCGCCGACGCCCGGATCGAGGCGCGGACCCGGGTGGTGTCTTGCGGATGAATCCGCGTGAAAATCGCTTCGGCGTTGAGCAACAGCACATCCGGCTCAAGTTCGTAGATCTCGCGAATACCGTCGCTGGCGTAGATCACGCTGAAGCGCCCATCGAACTCCATCTTGAACTGGTAGATCCCGCCGGGCACATGGGCGCTGAGTTTCTTCAACAACAGGTCCCGTGCCGCCAGAGCCTCATGGACCCGCTTGCGTTCAGTGATGTCGATGCAGATCGCCAGGTGCCCAACCCACAAGCCTTGCTCGTCGAGGACCGGGGTCGCCAGCATGTTCACCGTCAAATGGCTGCCGTCGCTACGCAACAGCGTCCATTCCCGCGCTTCGTGACCGCCCTCCTCGCCACCCTCGACCA
Organism: Pseudomonas rossensis; assembly: GCF_039888995.1. Classification (NCBI taxonomy): domain Bacteria; kingdom Pseudomonadati; phylum Pseudomonadota; class Gammaproteobacteria; order Pseudomonadales; family Pseudomonadaceae; genus Pseudomonas; species Pseudomonas rossensis. Next base: position 1,646 of record NZ_JBBWCB010000158.1, read on the forward strand.
ACATCGCCTGGCAGGTCGGAACCGGTTTGCCATAACGCGCGCTCAACTCCGCCGAACGTGCCAGGAGCTCTCGGGGCAGGTGCAGGTTTTCCAGGGTCATGTGGCCCACCACTTCGGCGCTGGTGTAGCCAAGCATTTGCTCGGCACCAGCATTAAAAGTTTGGATAACCCCGCGCAGATCAGTGGCGATGATTGCCACCTGGGTCGCGGCATTCAGCACGCCACGCAACTGGCCATGGGTGCCGCGCAACTCCTGCTCACGGGCGCGCAGTTCCTGGGTCCGTTGCTCGACCATTTTCAGCGCCCGTTGACGCTGACTGACCAGCACATAGAGCAAGGCACTGAGCAGCAGACTGAGCAAGCCGCCCAGCACCACCAGGGTGGTCACCGAAGAGTGATTGGCTCGCAGGAAGGCATCGCTGGGCTGAATGTCGACTTGATAGTCATGGTCGGCAAGCCGCAACAACTGGGTCGCGGACAACTCACTGGGCGCCGGCGTGTTGGGGGACTCATAAAGCACTTCGTGCTGATCGTCTGTGGATAAGTCGAGGATGCGCACCGAAAGATAGTCACGGCCAGCCTCCGGCAGCCCGTCCGCCAGCAACTGATGCATGCTGATCACGGCCATGACATAACCGTACGATTTCACCCCCGCCGTAGCCGGACTATTGCGCAGCAACACCGGTGCGACCAGCAGCACGCCGCGCGCATAGGCCGGTTCGATACTGACCAGATGCATCGGCTGCGATACCGCCATGCCGCCGTGCTGATCGGCCCGTTCAAGGGTGGCACGGCGCAAGGGTTGAGCCCACAAGTCGTAGCCCAGCGGCGAACCCAGTTTGCTTTGGGTCTGGCTATACAGCACCGCCACGTACTCATCCCGTTCGGCCGCCAGTTGCAGTTGGCCGTCGGCATTGATTTCGCGCAGGGTGAACTCGGGTAAACCCTCTGCACGCACCTGGCGTTCAAATACCGCCCGCTCGGCACCGGTTACCCGCTTGGCGAAGGAGTAGGCCTGAGTCCGGTGCAGCAGCGGTTGGGTGTAACCGTCGAACTGCGCTCGGGAGACCGAATCGGAATTGGCAAAGAACCGGCGCAGGCCATCGAGGCGCTGCTCCTGATCTTCGAAACGCTCTTCGATACGGCTGTAACGTTCACTGGCCAGCAGTTGGAAACGTTGCCGCAATTGATGGTGGAACAGATTCAGCGTCGACCACGCCAGCAATCCCGTGAGAATCCCGCCGACAACCAATACCAGCAGTGCGACCAGCCAGGCCGAGACATCTTCACTGATAAACCCCAGGATCTTCGGGCGCACGGCGGGCAACGACATAGACGCAACTCAAAACGCCAGGTGCGGGAAAGCCCATTGGCCATGCGTTGAGTTATAGCTATTAGCCATCAATTTGACCAGCACAGAAAGAAGCCAAGAGCCTTTAAAAATCAAGGCTCTGTGGATCCAATCCCTTCAAGTGTCAACGAGCCGTGATTTTCCAGGCACGGTGGATCTTGCTATTACGGGCGAAATCCGGATCGATGGTCTGGGCGGTGATTTCCTCGACCGCATAACGCTCGGTGAGGTTTTCCTCGAGCTGGAACTTGCGGAAGTTGTTGGAGAAGTACAACACGCCGCCGGGGGCCAGACGCGCCATGGCCAGGTCGATCAATTGCACCTGGTCACGCTGCACGTCGAAGATCCCTTCCATGCGCTTGGAGTTGGAGAACGTCGGCGGATCGATGAAGATCAGGTCGTATTCGTCACGGCAGGCATCGAGCCAGGCCATCACGTCGCCCTGCTCCAGACGGTTCTTGTCGGAGAAACCGTTCAGCGACAGGTTGCGACGCGCCCAGTCCAGATAAGTTTTCGACAGGTCGACGCTGGTGGTGCTGCGCGCGCCGCCCTTGGCTGCGTGAACACTGGCGGTTGCGGTGTAGCTATACAGGTTGAGGAAGCGCTTGCCGGCTGCCTCTTTCTGAATCCGCATGCGCATTGACCGGTGATCGAGGAACAGCCCGGTGTCGAGGTAATCCGTGAGGTTCACCAGCAGCTTCACGCCGCCTTCGTTGACCTCGACGAACTTGCCCTGTGCCGCTTGGCGTTCGTACTGCTTGGTGCCGCTCTGACGCTCGCGACGCTTGACCACCACGCGGCTCTTGTCGATGTTCAGGGCCTGCGGAATGGCAGCCAGGGCATCGAACATGCGCGCCGAGGCTTTTTCCGGATCGATGGACTTCGGCGCGGCGTATTCCTGGACGTGGACCCAATCCTGATACAGGTCGATGGCCATCGAGTATTCCGGCATGTCGGCATCGTAGACGCGGTAGCAGTCGATGCCTTCACGCTTGACCCACTTGCCGAGGGCCTTGAGGTTCTTTTGCAGGCGGTTGGCAAACATCTGCCCGCCTTCGCTCAAGCGCGGTTGCTCGATCACCACCGGGGCCGGTTTGATCGGGTTGCCGTTCTTGTTGTACTTCTCGTACTTGCCGGGTGCCACGTCGTTGTCTGCGACTTCGACTTCGGCTTGAACTTGTTCGCGCTCGACCTGACGCTGTTCCGGGGTGCGACGTTCGCCAGTGACGAACTGGTCCGGCGTGACTTTGATCAGCAACAACTTGCACGGCAACGCGCCGTTCCAGAACGAATACTGTTTGTGGCTGCGGATGCCCATGCGCTTGCCCAGGTCCGGGGCGCCGGTGAATACCGCAGCTTCCCAGTTCAAGCAGGCCTGACGCAGACGTTCGCCGAGGTTCTGGTAGAGATAGAGCAAGCTCGCTTCATCACCCAGACGCTCACCGTACGGTGGGTTGCAGATCACCAGGCCTTTCTGGTTCTGGTCCGGACGTGGCTCAAACGTCCCGACTTCGCCCTGGTAGATCTTGATCCACTCGCTCAGGCCGGCACGTTCAACGTTGTTGCGGCCCGGTTGAATCAGGCGCGGGTCCGCTTCGTAACCGCGAATCCACAGCGGTGGCTTGGCCAGACCGGCCGCGCAACGCTCAGTGGCTTCTTCGTGAAGCTTTTTCCACAGGGCCGGGACGTGACCGAGCCAGGCCGTGAAACCCCACTGCTCACGACGCAGGTTCGGCGCCATGTCGGCGGCGATCATCGCGGCTTCGACGAGGAACGTACCGACACCGCACATCGGGTCAGCCAGCGCGCCGCCATCGGCCGCAATGCGTGGCCAGCCGGAACGGATCAGGATCGCTGCCGCGAGGTTTTCCTTCAGCGGCGCCGCGCCCTGCTGCAAGCGATAGCCGCGCTGATGCAGGCTGTGGCCGGAGAGGTCGAGGGACAGAATCGCTTCGCCGCGATCCAGGCGCAGGTGAATGCGCAGGTCCGGATTGAGCTTGTCGATGGATGGACGGTCGCCCTGCGGCGTGCGCAGTTTGTCGACGATGGCGTCCTTGACCTTCAAGGCGCCGAAGTGGGTGTTGTCGATGCCCGAGCCGTGACCGCTGAACTCGACGGCCAGGGTGCCATCGTTGAGCATGTGGTCTTGCCACTCGATATCCAGCACGCCGTGATAGAGGTCTTCAGCGTCTTTCATCGGGAAACGCTTGAGCACCAGCAGCACCCGGTTCGCCAGACGCGACCACAGGCACAGGCGGTAAGCGGTTTCCATGGTTGCCATGCCGCGCACGGCAGAGGTGTGCTCACGCGCTTCCTCAAGGCCAAGCCCGACGGCTTCCTCGATGAGCAGGCCTTCAAGGCCTTTTGGGCAAGTGAGGAAGATTTCGAATTGATCGGACATTGGAATTTCAGAGCCTTTGGCTAAGTGAACCGACAACGCATTGCCGGCCCGGTTTTCAATCAGGCGCTTTTCTAAAAGAGCGCCCGCGTGGCACGAAGGTGTGCCGTTCCACCCTTGCTGCTCGGGTTAAAAGAGCTTAGATGCAAAGGCAGATAAAAAAGTTGATGCAACAAAATGTCATAAGTCGACCCTTCGTCGAATAGTCCCCCTGCTCAACAGGAGGTATTCTCACTTAGGGATTCAATCCATCATGCAGCGCAGGGCCGATCATACCGGGGTTTTGCCAATAAACACGGGACAACATCGTGTTACTTATGGCCATACCACCTTAATAGTTACGTCCTTATGACAAAACGATCATTCCCTCGATGTGACGCATTGGTTAGAACTCAACACAGGTTGACACCGCAATGACGTCAACACCTTGGCTCGCGACGCCGGCAGCGAGCCCCAACGGCAGGAGTTTTTCTGCCAGACCTCGATTGAGGTCGACGCGATAAATACAGTCAACAAGTGAGGGCAACACCCTATGAGAAGACTTAAGCGTGATCCGTTGGAAAGAGCATTTTTGCGCGGATATCAATATGGCGTTGGTGGCAAATCCCGCGAGCTTTGCCCATTTACTCTACCGTCGGTACGCCAAGCCTGGATTAACGGCTGGCGAGAAGGACGCGGCGACAATTGGGACGGTATGACCGGCACTGCGGGAATCCATAGACTCAACGAACTTCACGCCGTCGGCTAACACAGGGCACACACTCCGACACGACAATCTGATTACGTAACGACTTACCACGCACGCCCCATCCGGGCGGCGGGCTTCGGCCCAGGGGCTCCTTCGAGGAGCCCTTTTTTATGCCTGTTCTCTGGCCAAACACTCTCTCACTGTAGGAGCTGCCGAAGGCTGCGATCTTTTGATCTTGCTTCCTGGCAATCAAGATCAAAGTCAAAAGATCGCAGCCTTCGGCAGCTCCTACGGGGTTTAGCGCAAGGCCGCGATGGCGTCTACGGATTCACGAATCAGCGCCGGGCCTTTATAGATGAAGCCGGAATAGAGCTGCACCAGGCTGGCACCCGCAGCGATTTTCTCAGCCGCGTGCTTGCCTTCGGTGATGCCGCCCACGGCGATGATCGGCAAGCGACCGGCCAACTCGGCCGCCAGCACCTTCACGGTGTGGGTGCTCTTGTCACGAACCGGTGCGCCGGACAGACCGCCCGCCTCGTCACCATGCTCCATGCCTTCTACGCCGACGCGGCTCAGGGTGGTATTGGTGGCGATCACCGCGTCCATCCCGGTTTCGATCAGCGCTTGCGCGACCTGAGCGGTTTCTTCGTCGGTCATGTCCGGCGCAATCTTGATCGCCAGAGGTACATGTTTGCCGTGGCGCAGCGCCAGTTCTGCGCGGCGCGTCGCCAGGTCGGCCAACAATTGCTTCAGCGAATCTCCGAATTGCAGGCTGCGCAGGCCCGGGGTGTTCGGCGAGCTGACGTTGACCGTCACGTAGCTGGCGTGGGCGTAGACCTTGTCCAGGCAGATCAGGTAGTCGTCGACCGCCCGCTCAACCGGGGTATCGAAGTTTTTGCCGATATTGATACCCAGCACGCCCTTGAACTTGGCCGCCGCCACTCGAGCCAGCAGGTGATCGACGCCGAGGTTGTTGAACCCCATGCGGTTGATGATCGCCTCGGCTTCCGGCAGACGGAAAATGCGTGGCTTCGGATTGCCCGGCTGCGGGCGCGGCGTGATGGTGCCGATTTCGACAAACCCAAACCCCAGTTGCGCAAAACCGTCGATGGCCGCGCCGTTCTTGTCCAGCCCGGCCGCCAGACCCACCGGGTTCGGGAAGTCCAGGCCCATGACGGTCACCGGCATTTTCGCCGGCGCCTTGCACAGCAAGCCGTTGAGGCCCAAACGCCCGCCCGCGCCGATCAGGTCCAGGGACAGATCGTGGGAGGTTTCCGGGGAAAGTTTGAACAACAGCTGACGGGCCAGGGTGTACATGGGCGGGTTTGACTCTGGGCTACGAAAAGTGGCGGCAATTATAGCCGGGCATCGGGGTTGCAGGCGAGGCGCGCGACAAAATCAGCGAGCGATGGCATATGCCTTGCACCGTCACTGACATCAGCACTCATGCCAACGGCGGGATGAGTCGAAAGACAAAGGCGTCGTCACTTGGCCTTGCCCTGGCAAGCAGCCCGGTCCGGCGCTTTTTTATGGAAGGTGTTTACTGATGATTGAAGTTCCAGCCAACCCTCTGGCCTGGGTCAACGGCAGCGATGCCCCGGAAAAGACCGAAATCAACCTCGGCTTCATGGCCCTGAGCGACTGCGCCTCGGTAGTGGTCGCGGCCACGCAGGGCTTTGCCCAACCTTATGGCCTGACCCTGAACCTCAAGCGCCAGTCGTCCTGGGCCAACCTGCGGGACAAACTGGTCAGTGGCGAACTCGATGCCGCCCACAGTCTGTACGGTTTGATCTACGCGGTGCATTTGGGCATCGGCGGTGTCGCGTCGACCGACATGGCGGTGCTCATGGGCCTGAATCAGAATGGCCAGAGCATCAACCTCTCCCATGGCTTACAGGCGCTGGACGTGACCGGTCCTGAAGCACTGGAACGGCACGTGCACCAAAGTCGCCCAAAACTCACCTTCGCCCAGACATTTCCTACGGGCACCCACGCCATGTGGTTGTATTACTGGCTCGCGAGTCAGGGTATTCATCCGTTGCAGGACGTCGACAGCGTGGTGGTGCCGCCGCCGCAAATGGTCGCGCACCTGCAAGCCGGGCGCATCGACGGCTTCTGCGTCGGCGAGCCATGGTCCGCCAGCGCGGTGCAGCAAAATCTGGGGTTCACGATGGCAACCACCCAGACCATCTGGCCCGATCATCCGGAAAAAGTCCTCGGCTGCACCCGCGCCTTTGTCGAGCAATACCCCAACACCGCACGGGCGCTGGTGATGGCGATTCTGGAGGCCAGCCGCTTCATCGAAGAAAGCACCGAGAATCGCCGCAGCACCGCGAAGCTGTTGAGTGCCCCGCAATACCTCGACGCACCGCTCGACTGCATCGAACCGCGATTGCTCGGTGACTACGCCGATGGCCTGGGTCATCGCTGGCAAGACCCGCACGCACTGCGCTTCCATGGTGATGGCGAGGTCAATCTGCCGTATCTGTCCGATGGCATGTGGTTCATGACTCAGTTCCGCCGTTGGGGTTTGTTGCGCGACGACCCGGACTACCTGGGCGTGGCCCGTCAGGTCCAGCAACTAGACTTGTATCGAGAGGCCGCCACCGCTGTCGGTGTGGCCGCGAGTGATCAGCCAATGCGCAGCAGCCAGTTGATCGACGGCAAGGTCTGGGATGGCCTGGACCCCGCCGGCTATGCCCGCAGTTTCAAGCTGCACGCCATGAGCGACAGCTCGCCCCTTCTCGCCAGCCGCTGACAGGAGACTGCGAATATGTTGCGTATCCTGCTGATCAACGACACTGCGAAGAAAGTCGGTCGCCTTAAGGCGGCCCTGACCGAAGCCGGATTCGAGGTGATCGACGAGTCGGGCCTGACCATCGACCTGCCCGCGCGCGTCGAAACGGTGCGTCCGGACGTGATTTTGATCGATACCGAGTCACCGAGCCGCGATGTGATGGAACAAGTGGTGCTGGTGAGCCGCGACCAACCGCGGCCGATCGTGATGTTTACCGATGAACATGACCCCGATGTGATGCGTCAGGCGATCAAGTCCGGGGTCAGTGCCTACATCGTCGAAGGCATCCACGCACAGCGCTTGCAGCCGATTCTCGACGTGGCCATGGCGCGTTTTGAAAGCGACCAGGCCCTGCGAGCCCAGCTCAACGCCCGCGACCAGCAACTGGCCGAGCGCAAGCGCATCGAGCTGGCCAAAGGGCTGCTGATGAAAATGAAGGACTGCAACGAGGAAGAGGCCTACACCCTGATGCGCCGCCAGGCCATGAGCCGCCAGCAGAAGGTGATTCAGGTGGCGGAGCAGATCATCGCGATGAGCGAGTTGTTGGATTGAAGAGCAAAAGATCGCAGCCTTCGGCAGCTCCTACATCGGATGCGTACACCCTGTGGAGCTGCCGAAGGCTGCGATCTTTTTGCCTTAACAAAAATTCCGGATGTGGCACAGATCTCGCTAGGTAATCACTACAGGTAACCAACGGCGGTTGCCCCACCTACGACAAAGACGTCGCTCACCTCATTTGCCCTTTGGCGAATCCGGTGGCGGCGTTTTTTTGTTTTGGCCCCACAGACCGGGGCCGGTGGTGCGGCCGATGCGGCGCCCCACCTGCAAGCTCATGACTCCTTCTCGAGACTCCTAACAGCTGAGGTGCGCGATGAATTCAAGCTTCTGGAAATCTGGCCATACCCCGACATTGTTCGCGGCCTTCCTCTATTTCGACCTGAGTTTCATGGTCTGGTACCTGCTCGGTCCAATGGCGGTGCAGATCGCCGCCGATCTGCAGCTGACCACCCAACAGCGCGGACTGATGGTGGCCACGCCGATTCTGGCCGGGGCGGTTTTGCGCTTTGTAATGGGCTTGCTGGCTGATCGCCTGTCGCCGAAAACCGCCGGGCTGATTGGCCAGGTGATCGTCATCTGCGCACTGTTCGGTGCCTGGAAACTCGGCATCCATAGTTATGAACAAGCGTTGGTGCTGGGCCTGTTCCTCGGCATGGCCGGCGCATCCTTCGCCGTCGCCCTGCCGCTGGCCTCGCAATGGTATCCACCACAACACCAAGGCAAAGCCATGGGCATCGCCGGTGCCGGTAACTCGGGCACCGTGCTCGCTGCACTGATCGCCCCGGTACTGGCCGCTGCATTTGGCTGGAGCAACGTGTTCGGCTTCGCCCTGATCCCGCTGATTCTGACCATCATCGTCTTCGCCTGGCTGGCCAAAAACGCACCTGAGCGGCCGAAAGCCAAGTCCATGTCCGACTACTTCAAGGCCTTGGGCGACCGCGACAGCTGGTGGTTCATGTTTTTCTACAGCGTGACCTTCGGCGGCTTCATCGGCCTGGCCAGCGCCCTGCCCGGCTATTTCAACGACCAATATGGCCTCAGCCCGGTGACCGCCGGTTACTACACCGCCGCCTGCGTGTTCGGTGGCAGCTTGATGCGTCCGTTGGGCGGCGCTCTGGCCGACCGTTTCGGTGGCATTCGCACCCTCTTGGGGATGTACACGGTAGCGGCGGTCTGCATCGCAGCGGTGGGTTTCAATCTGCCGAGTTCCTACGCGGCACTGGCACTTTTCGTCTGCACCATGCTCGGTTTGGGTGCCGGTAACGGCGCAGTTTTCCAATTGGTGCCGCAGCGTTTTCGTCGGGAGATCGGTGTGATGACCGGTTTGATCGGCATGGCCGGCGGTATTGGTGGATTTGCACTGGCTGCGGGCATGGGCGCGATCAAGCAAAGCACCGGCAGTTATCAACTGGCCTTGTGGTTGTTCGCCAGCCTTGGCGTGCTCGCCTGGTTCGGTCTGCACGGCGTGAAACGTCGCTGGAGAACCACTTGGGGTTCGGCAGCCGTGACCGCCGCTCGGGTCTGAGGCCTCAATGAGCCTGCAACTGAGTTTTGCCGAAGCGAGCGCCATCGGCCCTCGCGAGGAGAATCAGGACGCCCTGCGCCTGGTGACTCCGGCCCCGGCGCTGGCGGCGAGCAAGGGTTACCTGTTCGCCATCGCCGATGGCGTCAGCCAGTGCGCCGATGGTGGCCTCGCCGCCCGCTCGACGTTGCAGGCTCTGGCGCTGGATTACTA
>NZ_JBBWCB010000159.1:0-11142 GCF_039888995.1 Pseudomonas rossensis
CTGGTGGCACTGCGTGAACCGATGACGGGGTTAGACCGTGTGACGGACATTGCCCAATCCCTGACGACCCAGCAAAAACTGCCGGCATGGCTGGCCAAGGCGTCCATCAAAGATCAGATATTGCATGGGGAGTTGCTTCAGCAATACCTCGACAACGTCACCGACGACCAGGACTACCTCACCGGCATACGTTCCCTGGCGCGCACGGCGCACCATGAGCTTGAAAAACAACTCAAGGCAGACACCTTTGACATCGATCCGGATAAGGTCCAGATCCAGATCCACAAACGCTCGAGGTCTGCGGCCAGCACCCAAACCCTGACCGACTTTGCACTGACCCATTTCAAGGATCTGGACAAAACCCATTTCACACTGGTGTCGCTTGATAACACCGAGATTCCCGAGGACATGGACCAAAGCTACATCAGAGACCTGATACGAAACTTGAAGCTGGGCGAACATCAGCAGAAAACATTGAACGAAGCCTTTGCAGACACCCAGGCAAACGCAGCGGACCGCAGGAAGCGGTTTTACACGCAATTACCCTGGCAGCTGATGCATTACGCCCACACGGAAAAATTGCAGGAGCGCCTGAGCGAGACGGGGTTTGATCTGATACGCCAGGTCATGGACATGCCTGACGCTATCGCCCGCGCGGCAGTCGACGGTGCCCACGCGATCATCCGCCCACTCGAGCTCCTGGGCATCAAGAGTGAACAGGCGGTCAAAGTGCCAGGCGTCTATCTGATTGGCTCATCGGCCGATAGCACCGCGCCACAGGTCCTTGTCGCGCCTCATAACCCTCGGCACGGAGTCAAAGAATATGAAAACGAGAAACAATTGCTGACAGAGCTGAAGACCCGCGGTTCGCTGCTCGATTGGGTACTCATGAATCTGCCGCAACCTGACCGGATTCTGTTGGAAAACCGGATGGCGACCGCCAGTAACCGCCTCCCCGAAGTGACGCTGGCGTCCAATCCGATCAAGGGGAATCTGTTCAGACACTTGTTCAACGACAACGTCGACTTATTAGTCCGATTGCTCGGTTGTCAGACCGATGACAACAAGCAGGGTGAATGGGCAACCATCAAGCATGTGCTGGGTGAAGATTTGAATGAGGCATTTACGTTCTTGACGGGCAAGCTTGCCTACCCGATCACGGTGTGGCGCAGTTATCGCGACATCAAGCAATCCGCCGAAGACCTTCAGATGCACAAATGGGGGGCGGCGATAAAAGAGTTCATCAGCGGCATTGCACAACTCGCCACGTTGCGACAATCGCTGGAAGCGCAAGCGAAGCCATCTTCTACGCCAAGTGCACCTGCGCCAGAAACGCCCGATACCCGGTTCAAATGGCAGAACGTTGCCATTACAGCCCCCGAACGTACGCAGTTGAAGCGTCATGAAAGCATCGACGTCGATCTGAACTCGCTCACATTAAACTCAAGTCTTGGGCTCTATACCCATCCGACGACAAAAAAAACCTATGCACCGGTTGAAGGAAAGGTATATCCGGTCGCAAAGCGCGGCACACGCTGGCGCATCGCCGACACAAACGTTCGCGGTCCTCGGCTGAGTCAGAACGTGTCGAAAGAATGGGTTCTGGATCGGGAAACGCCAGCGCCCCGTTTCAGCATCGGCAATCGGTTGCGCACCGCATTTTCGGTTTGGGAGGGCATGAACGTCGATGCCAATGGAATGCCCGCAATCCGTCGACTGTTTCCGCAAAAGGCTCGTCAGATTGACGAAGCGCTGGACCTGGCAACCACCTATGCCTGGAACTGCTTTCAAAACCTGCAATTGCTGAAGTCTTCCGACAACAAGGTGACCCCCGTGCATCAACTCATCATGGATTTTATTGATGTGCCGCAAGTACAGTCCACGCATGTAGAGCAGCTTGAAAAAGTCATGAGTGACATTTTTGCGGCCTTGTTGGACCCCTCACTCAGAAAGCCGAAGTCCAGTCGTTTTGTAATCGGCAGGCTGCTCAGTGACGCGAAAACTACATTCGCTTTCACCGTTCCAACGGATGCAAAGCGGAAAATTTATCTGGCAGAAAAATTCTTCAACACCGGTTACGACATCTACCGCCCACATCTTTCCGCCCCCGCTTTTCCAATCAACACCCATGCTCGAGCAGTCACCCTTATTCATGAGCTTTCCCACCTCTTCTGCAAAACCGAAGACATTGCTTACCTCGACTCCGGCAGACCATTCCCCCATCTGATCGATACGACCAGCACAACCGGCCATGACATGAAGGAGGGGTTGACCACCCTTCAGGACACCGCACTCTCGATCAAGACACCCCTGACTCAGCTGTTCATGACCCTGGATCCTGATACCTGTGAGTGGGAGGAGCTGGGCAGTACTTCATATGGAAATACTGATCGGGCAAAAGCGCAGATATTGACCTTGACCGGCGGAGAAAACCTGAGCGGTGCCCGCACAACATTCAAGAAAGATCCACTGGTCAGACTTAAGGTGCAACTCGGCAACGCCGACAGCGTTGCATGGCTAATCAGCCATATGGGGCGCCAACTGCACACCAGTACCCCATGAATCGAAAAATAAGTGCCCGTTTGATGGGTAACTGCCATGACGGATGTTCTCGCAGACTTCCTCACAAGGTTAGAATGCAGGAAATCAGGATGAGTCAATGACCGACAACCCTCTCTCGCAAGCCGAATACGACGCTGTCACCGATGCCGCTGCGCGTTGGTGCATGCGTCTGCACGCCATCGATTGCACTGCTGAAGAGCGGCTGGCGTTCGAGCAATGGCATGACGCTCATCCGCTTCACGCGTTCGAGTACGAGGCCATGCTGGAGATCTGGGATGTCGCGGGCGACCTGCCACGGCCAGAAACCGTGGTGGTCCCGATGGTCCGCGCCAAACCAGCTACGCCTTGGCGCACCTTCGGTATCGCAGCGGCGGTTTGCGCCATGGCGTTGCCACTGGCGGCCTATAGCGGCTGGAACCTGGGCTGGCTGCCCAATTCCTACCAACATTTCGAGGCGAACGACAATGTCCGCCAGGTCACCCTGAGCGATGGCAGTCAGGTGGAACTGAACCTGGGCAGTGAGCTGACGTTCAGCAACTACAAGGATCAACGTCGGATCACCCTGAAAAAAGGCGAAGCCTTCTTCAGCGTCAGCCATGACACTCGGCACCCCTTCATTGTCCAAGCGGCCGAAGGCAGGATTCGGGTCACCGGAACCAAATTCAACGTCTGGATGTATGAAGATCAGGTACGGGTGAACCTGATTGAAGGTTCGGTGCTGGTGAGCAGCAATGACGCCGTTACGGGTGACGGTTTGCGCCTCGGGCCAGCGATGCAGGCTAGCTATAGACGCGGCGACTTCACTCCCCGGATCAGTCAGACCTACGACAATGACAACTCACTGGCGTGGCGCAGCGGAAAACTGGTGCTCGATGATCTGGCGCTGACCGATGCATTGCCATTGATCAATCGCTACTTGAACAAACCGGTGATGGTAGCCGACAACAGTACCGGCTCGATTCGTATCGGCGGCATCTACAACATCAAAGAGCTCAACAACCTGGTGGCTTCCCTGCCCAAGGTATTGCCGGTCTACCTGACCCGCAACAAAGATGGCAATCCGGTCCTCAATTCCATTCCGCAACAAACCCCAAAAAGCTGAAGGCCGCGACCCTTTGCGGGGTGCGGCCTTCATTTCCTGGTTCAAGCATCGTCAGCGTTACTGTGCGGCCACCTTCCCGGCTTTTTCATCCTGCTCGCGGATCGTCTGAACCTGGTACTGCGGATCGGACGTGATCTGCTGTTCGGTGAACGGCAACACACTCAACTGCTTCCTGGAAAATGCCAGGGTCTGGTCTCTGGAGTACTTGGAGGCCGGATCACTGGATAGCGAGAACGCCAGCAGGCCCTGGGCCTGCGGTCCCTTGTCATCGAAAGTCACCACCTGCAAATAGCTGGTACCGCTGACAACTTCGAGTTTACCGTCGGTTCTCGGCACGCTCTGAATGGCGTTATAAACCCCCAGAGTGCCAGGTCCACCGTGAATCGGCGTCTGCTGGCCGCCACTGCTGACCACCTGGATATCACCCCAGCGGCTATCGGCCTTGAGCCCCATCTTGTTGATCTGCGCGACCGAGGCCAGCATCGCCTCGCGAACCGCCTTTGCGACGTCCGGGCGATCGACCCCCAGGCCACTCGGGGTGTGTTGCGGGTCTTTCGGATCGAACGCCACACGCCAGAGGTCAGGCGTTTGCTGTAGCGACGCCATGACATTCTGGAAATGCACAAACCCCAGACCACTGTCCAGATTCGCACTGCGATCCCAGGCCTTGAGACTGGCACACAGCGGCGCGAGCGCTGGCGCATCGGTACCCAGTGCCGCCGCACAGAACTGCAGCAGGTCCGGCATCACTTGTGCCGCCTGATACACCTGGTCGTCCATCACCATGTGTTGCAGATCCGCCGCTGCTATTGGGCCGGCCTTGTTCAACGTGTTCAGGCGATCCAGGGCAAAACGCGAGCGTAGCCCCAATGGCTGGCCGTCCTGGCTGATCAGTGGCGAAAAACCGGTGAGCGGTTGCGCCGGGTTGGCCATCCAGGCCGAATCGTTGGAGTGCTGCACAAAATCCTTGCGCAACAGCTGCGGCAACTTGTCTGCCGCAAAAATGCCTTTTTGTGCAGCCGTCGGGTCGATGTCCCAGGCACACGCACTGTTGGAACCGTCGAGGACGATCATCTGCAACCCGGCCCGCGGATCACTGCACCTGGCCAGTTTGTCGGCACTGACGTTCGGCACGACCGAGAGATTCATGTACAGCGTCTGCCCCTGGTCATCCGTCGCCAGGGTGTTGACCCACGGGATCCCCTGGATCTTGTGCACCGAAGCCTGCAAGTCCTTGAGGCTGACCGCGCGGTTCATTGCATACCACTGCTGCAAGACCCGATCGTTATCCAGATTGGCGTCGCGCAAGCTGTAGGCGAACTGGTTGTCCCAGTCGAGCTTTTCGGGCCATTGCACGATCGGACCGAACTGTGAACTGTAGACCACATGAGAAACCGGTCTGGTCTGGCCATCCGGTTGTTTCACGTTCACGGTCAGGGTCTGTTTCTTCATCGGCAATGACTTGCCGTCGAGCAGATAACGGGTCGAATCCTTGGGATCGAGTTGCAGGCGATACAAGGTGAAATGCTTGGACGAGTCCACGGTGTGGGTCCACGCCAGGTGCTGGTTGAAACCGATGTTGATCATCGGCAGCCCCGGCAGCGCCGCGCCCATGACGTCCAGTTTGCCGGGAATGGTCAGGTGCATTTGATAGAAACGCATCCCGCCGACCCAAGGGAAATGCGGATTGGCCAGCAACATGCCGCGGCCGTTGAAAGAACGCTCACTGCCGACCGCCACGGCGTTGCTGCCGCGGTCCAGGGCAAACCGCTGCATGCGCGAGGCGGCCACCTGGAACGTCACGGGCTCACCCGCCACAGGAGCAACGGCTTTGGGTGGCGCCGCGCCGGCCAAGGCTTCGGCAAACTGCCCTACTCCGCCCTCGACCAGCAGACGTCGCGTCAACTTGACCAGATCCCGGGCGGTTATCTCGCGCACCCAGTCACCCTGACACTGCTGCGGCAAACCCTGCACCCGACGTTCTGTCAGCGAACGGTTATAGCCCGCCACATAACCTTCAATAAGATCGCGCACTGGCGGGGTTTGTGCCTGCCAGAAGCCCTCGACGGCCTGTGGCGTGTTCAGCCAATTGAAAAACAGATCGCTGACCAGGTTTTCGCGCTCTTCAACCGTGAACTGATCCGGGCCGAAATAGCGTGAACGTTCGCCGTTCACGGTGGTGATCTCATTGGCCAGCAGGCACAGGTTGTCCTGAGCGTAGGCGTATCCAATGCCATAACCGAGCCCGCGCTCGTTGTCGGCACGGATATGCGGCACACCGAAACTGGTCCGGCGGATGTCGGCGCTCGCCTGCTCCGGCTGACTGCGTGCGTTTGCCGCAAGACTCAAGCCTACCAACACGCCTGCAAGGCTCAACCGGGTTAACTGCCTGGAAATAATCACGCTCGCTCCTGATCGAAAAGACAAACACCCTGCGTCATACACGCACTGCGCTTCCCCTAGAAACGAATGAAATGACAAAAATTTAGGCCTTGAAAAGCGCTTTTTACGGGCATCTCACAGGCCGCTGACGTGATGGCGACAAAATTTCTACATTCGGGGCTTCATTATTTGCCCTGCTCGTACGTCTTATTGAATGAGAGCACCCATCACATTTCCTGGCCGGCTCGGAAAAGGAGTTTTTGCATGTACAACTCGCAACTGCCAACGGACGGTAGCAATGCGCCAAAGAGCTCTGCCATGGGCTCCGGTGTTTTCAGTCAACGGGGCGAGCGCAATGGCAACGAGCGGATCAGGCTGCTGCTCAAAAGCTATGGTCTGCGAACCAGTCTGATCCGCCTCAAAGTCATCGACGCCTTGCTGACCGCCGCCGAAAGCGACCGTAGCCTTGGCGTGCGCGGCGTGCACAGCCACTTGCTGGACCTGGATATACCCCTGTCCTTTCTCAGTGTGCGGGAAGTATTGAAACGCTTGTGCAGCGAAGGCGTGGTCACGCTCAATCCGGACAAAAGCTACAGCCTGCATCCGCACGCTGCAGCCATGCTCCATCGCGAGTGATCCGCTCAAGGTGCGTCGCTCAGGGTTTGACCTTGCGACGCATCATGCCATTGATCACCACCACGACCACCGCCACGCCGATGGCGATGTACTGAAACAGCTTCTCGCTGATGACGCCTGCGTTTTGCAGATACGAAAGGCCGAACATGATCCCTAACACCACGAGGGAGATCAGAATCGAGTATTTCAAACGTTGCGACTGAGTCATTGCGAGTTCCTGAATCTGAAAAATGTGTCCGGTTTGTATCCAAATGCATGCCAAGCCCCTACCGCTCTCTGGGGATGGGGCGCTACAAACGGGGTCTCATGTTACAGCCGATCAAAAGATTTGGCTTTATTGCCCCATGAGGATTTTGAAATGCTCCGTCGAATCACACTGCTGATTCCCCTGCTCGCTCTCCTGACACTGAGCGGCTGCATCGTTTTCCCCCACGGCGGCTGGCACGGCGGTCACCATTACGACCGTGGCGGGCCGGGTTATTACCAGCATCGATAAGGGTTGGTTGTGTCATAAAGCGTGGATAAATGAACATTCATTCGTAAGGCAAATACCCCACCCAATAACTATTGAACAAATGCCCGCCCTGTCGCGGGCATTTTTCGTACATGCGTATTCACTTCTTGTTTCCTTCCCTGTGCACATCGAAACATAGCGATAACCATTGAAGCTTTCGGTCTTAATCGTCCATTTGAGCTATTCATATTCGATGATTACTCTCGGTGCATCGCAATAAACCCGCTATTAAATTTTGAGCAAAGAACAGGGATGCCATGCACAAGCCTTTAATCAATATCAGCCCCCACCATTTGTTTGGCTTTTGCCTTGCAATAACTTTTTTCGAACTGCTGACCTATATGGCCAGCGACATGATTATGCCGGCCATGTTGACCGTCACCCGACAACTGGATGCCAGCCCCGACCATGTCCCCTACGCCTTCAATCTTTATCTGGCCGGCGGCATGCTTCTGCAATGGCTGATTGGCCCGCTGTCTGATCATTTCGGTCGCCGCCGGATGTTCACCGGCTGTGCGGTATTCGCCATGGCCTGTGCCGCAGCGTTCAACGTGCAAAGCATTTATGCGTTCAATGGCTTGCGACTGATTCAGGGCATGGGGTTGGGGTTTGTCATCGCGGTCAGCTACCCGGCCCTGCAAGAAGTTTTCTGCGAAGCCGACGCGGTCAAAATCATGGCGTTGCTGGGGAACGTTGCACTGCTCTCCCCGCTTCTGGGGCCGTTGCTCGGCAGTCTGCTGCTGGAGTGGTTGTCCTGGCGAGAGCTGTTTTTACTGCTGGGTCTCGGCGGCGTGATGGTCTGGCTCGGGCTTTACCTGTTCATGCCGGAAACCGTGGGCACCCTGCGCCACGACGGTCAGCGACTGGAAGCCGTGCGTTTTGAATGGCACGGCACCGTGCGCCGCTATGTCGCGTTGCTGACTAACCCGCAATTCCTTTGCGCCGCAGTCGCGCTGGGCGTGATGAGCCTGCCCTTGATTGCCTGGATCGGGTTGGCGCCGCTCTTGCTGATCCACAACCAGGGGCTTTCAACTCTGCACTATGGCCTGTGGCAAATCCCGGTGTTCGCGGCCGTCATTCTCGGCAATCTGATTCTCAACCGACTGATTGCCAACGCTGAACTGCCACAACTGATTCGATACGCGCTTTGGCCGTTTTGCGGCGGGCTCATCGCGCTAGTCGTCGTCAGCGTCTACGGTGCTTCGACAGTCGTGCTGATCAGCTGCCTAGCGCTTTACTCTGTTGGGCTTGGCATGAGCAATGCCGCGCTGTACCGGCTTGCGCTATTTGCAAGCGACGACAGCAAAGGTCTGGTCTCGGCCATGATCGGCATGATCTCGATCGCCGTCATGGGCGGCGGCGGCTCGCTTATTGCGGCCGTCGGTGCCGGTGACAGCCACGAATCGTTCGCTTTGATGGCGGGTATCGCGGGGCTGCTGAGCCTGGCGCCCCTACGCCTGTTTCTGCGGCGCTCTCACATCGCGCTTGCCGTCTGACACCACACAGTAGGTCTTTTGATGATCCATTTACCCCACACCGATGCGCTCTGCGCGTTAACGCAACCCTATTGCCTGGATTCCGTACCCGAGGGCCTGTTCGACCAGGCAATGGGGGAAATCAGCCTGTTTCATTGTCACCACACGCCTGGCTACGAACGCTGGCTAAACGCCAACGGGCTCGATGCAAAGGACCTGGAGACACTGGATGACTGGTCCAGGTTGCCACCGATTTTCGCCAACTATTTCAAACGTCACTTGTTGTTCGGCCCCTCCGGCGAAGGCGCGCTGGAGCTGACCTCATCCGGCACCAGCGGCCAGAAGAGTCGTATGCGCTATGACCCTCGCAGCATGGCCGCGGCTCAAGGCATGGTGAGCCACATTTTCAGGTACTACGGCTGGGATACTCCGCAAAGCCCCTGCAATTATTTGCTCCTGAGCTACGAGCCTGAGGCTGCCATCACCTTGGGCACCGCTTACACCGACCAGTTTCTCTGCAGCTATGCTCCCGTCAATCGCGTCGTCTACGGATTGCGCCGGACGGGTAAAGGCCACGAGGTCGACCTGTTTGGCGTGATTCGCGCCTTGCAGGAGTTTGCCGACGAGGGATTGCCCGTGCGGATTCTCGGATTTCCTGCGTTTCTTTCGCATGCGCTACAGCACATGGAAAACACCTGCGCACCGAATCTCAAGCTACCCGCTCAGTCATTGGTGTTTTTGGGGGGCGGCTGGAAAACCCAGGCCGCACAAGAGATTCCCCTGCTTGAGCTGTATGCCCGAATCAACCGGCAATTAGGTATCGACCTGTCCCGATGCCGGGACGGTTACGGTGCCGTCGAGCATGCCGTGCCCTACATCCAATGTGCCCGCCATCATTTTCATGCACCCATTTACTCGAAGGTTTTCGTGCGCAACCCATCCGATTTCACGGTCCAGCCATACGGCCAGCGCGGCTTGCTGGAATTCGTCTCCCCGTACATTTCGTCAAGCCCGGCGCATGCCGTGGTCATGGGCGATCTGGCGACACTGCACCCGGGAGCAAGTTGCGGATGTGGCCTGACGACCGATTGGTTCGAGCTGCACGGACGTGCCGGCACCACCGCCAGTCGCAGCTGCGCCATGGCGGCTTCCGAATTGCTGGGAGGGGTTTGATATGTACCTCATCAATGGCCAACTGCATGACGACGTTACCCCGGAAAGCGCCCTCGAGCGCCTTCAGAAACAATTGCCCGGATTGCTTTCTGCACCGATCGACAGCGAGACCGTCATCAAGGCCGCCGCTCATTTCGCCACGCAATTACAGACTCGCAGTCTGAACCTGTCCCTCGACGACGATCAATGTCAGGGACTTATCGATTTCTGCCAGTGCAGCAACCTGAGCAGGAAGCTTGAGCGGGAACTGGGTTCGCAACCCCGTTCGCTGAGGCGTATCGACTACCAGCAGCCACATTTTGAAAGCTGGCACCCGTTGGGACTGGTGGTGCATGTGACGCCGGGCAATGCGCCGATGCTGGCGTTCTGCGCGGTTCTCGAAAGCCTGCTGGCCGGTAACATTAACTGGTTACGCCCCAGCGCCAGCGATACGGGTTTGACTGCGCAATTGCTGGCTGCCTTTGTGAAGTGCGACACCAGTGGCAGGCTTGCCGAATTCGTCGCGGTGCTGCCCGTGGGCACTTCCCGGATAGCCGAACTCTGCGCTCAGGCCGATGGCGTGTCAGCCTGGGGCGGTGAAAAGGCGCTCAAGGCGATTCGTCAGCAAATCCCCACCGGATGTCGCTGGATCGATTGGGGGCACAGGATCAGTTTCGCTTATCTGTCGCCTGACGCGGCCAACTCTTCGGCGCTGGATGCGTTAGTGGATGAGGTTTGCAGCCTGGATCAGCAAGCGTGTTCCAGTCCGCAATGGGTGCTGGTCGACAGCAACGATCCGGCGACCCTGCAGGACCTGGGAGAGCGTTTGAGCGAAGCCTTCACACGTCGTGCCTCGCACTGGCCGGCGCTGGTGCCCACGGACCAGGAAGCGTGCGAGATCACCACCCGCACGGCCATGGCGCAACTGGATTACTGTTTTGCGAACCAGAGCGGCCAGGTCTGGGCCGGCCACGGATGGCGGATCATCTGGGAACACCATCAGACGCTCGCGCCTTCGCCGCTGTTTCGTACGGTGCTGCTCAAACCCGTACCGCAACACTTGATCGCCGAGACGCTGTTGCCTTGGCGCACTGTCCTGCAAAGCTGCGCACTGATTTGCTCTGCGACAGAAACGCCAGGACTTGTGCGCGAACGCTGGTCAACGCTGGGGTCACCCGTATGGCGCCTTGCGCGGGGATTCATGACGGCTACGCCGGTGAGCCCCATGATGGCGTCTACGCGTTGACGCGTCTGAGTCGCCGCCTCTCGGTGAGCTTGTCGCCGGTTGTTTTGCCTGGCCGGGCAACGCTCGACCCGGT
>NZ_JBBWCB010000160.1:0-11116 GCF_039888995.1 Pseudomonas rossensis
CTGCTGCAGTGTGCAAGTTTCGGAAATCGCAGCCTGATGACTCGGGCGCAAAGGCGAGAACTGATCGCCCTACAACGCGAGGAAACAAACATGGCAAAGAAGAAAGAGCACAACACGTACCGACGTCTCGAACAGCAGTACCCGGATTACCTGGCCGCAGTGGAGGCCTTGGGTACGGCGGTGCGTCATACCGGCCCACTGGAAGAGATCGTTGTTCAGCTGATCCAGCTCGGTGCCGCGGCGGCCATCCGTTCTGAGGGCGCGGTGCACAGTCATACCCGACGGGCACTGGAGGCGGGCGCTACGCCAGAGCAGATCCGTCACACACTGATCTCACTGACCAGCACGATCGGTTTCCCCACCGTCGTCGCGGCTATCAGTTGGGCGGATGATG
Source organism: Pseudomonas rossensis (assembly GCF_039888995.1). Lineage (NCBI taxonomy): Bacteria > Pseudomonadati > Pseudomonadota > Gammaproteobacteria > Pseudomonadales > Pseudomonadaceae > Pseudomonas > Pseudomonas rossensis. Next base: position 395 of record NZ_JBBWCB010000160.1, read on the forward strand.
TGATTGAGACGTGAACGAGGTCTGTTGAGCCGCGTTTGAGCACCTGGCTTGTCAGCTTTTCGAAGCCCTCCATTCATGCGGAATCTGGCAACAGTGTCAAAGCAGACTTCAGCTTCACCACTAAGCCAGATACCGCCGAAACCATCCGAGCGTCCGGTCCCAGGCCAGCCTGGCCGCGGCGTCATCGTATCGAGGCGTGGAGTCGTTATGGAAACCATGGTTGGCGCCGGGGTAAATGTAGGCTTCATACGTCTTGCCCGCAGCTTTCAGTGCCTTCTCATAGGCGGGCCAGCCTTCGTTGATGCGCGTATCCAGTTCGCCGTAGTGCAGCATCACCGGCGCCTTGATTCGGGCGACATCCTTGGCTTCTGGCTGGCGGCCATAAAAGGACACGGCAGCCCCCAGCTCCGGATAGGCGACGGCCGCGGCATTGGTCACACCGCCGCCGTAACAAAACCCGGTGATGCCGACTTTTCCGGTGGTCGCGTCATGCTTCATCAGCCATTCGATGGCGGCGAAAAAATCGTTCATGAGCATTTCAGGGTCGACGGTCGCCTGCAGCTCCCGGCCTTTGTCGTCGTTGCCGGGATAACCGCCCAGCGACGTCAGGCCATCAGGGGCGAGGGCGATGAACCCTGCCTTGGCCACACGCCGCGCGACATCTTCAATGTACGGGTTGAGCCCGCGGTTCTCATGCACAACCACCACCGCCGGCACCTTGCCGGTGGCTTTCGCCGGGCGCACCAGATAGCCACGGACTTGCCCGTTGCCCTTGGGGGAGGGATAGGTGATGTATTCGGCAACGATGTCCGGGTCGGTAAATTCAACCTGCTCGGCGAGTGCATAATTCGGACTCAGGGTCGCGAGGAGCGCGCTGGCCGTCAAGCCGCCCAAGGTGAACAACGCCGCTCGATCCAGAAACTCTCGCCGGTTGATCTTGCCGTGGGCGTAGTAGTCGTACAGTTCGAGCAGTTCCGGAGCAAAGTCTTTCGCAGTGAGACGGGTCATCTGTGCGCTTCCTCTTGGGCGGGTCGATTGCTCTGTCGGTTGGACAGGGTGAGCGATACCTAACGAGCGTAGCCGCTCACAAACAAAAGAGGCCTCGAAGACTGGGTGAAAACGCGGAGAGGGTGACTCAAGCAAACGCCAGAGATTGTTTAGGGCGCTTGCTTTTGGGGGCAGACGGAAAAGGGCGTTCAGCCCATCAGTGCCATCAAACAATATGAAACAAATAGCCGATTGAGTTGTGATGTAACGAAATTATAGAAGTGTTCAGCTTTCCCGCGAGAAAAGTAATTTTTTCTTACGTTGAAAGTTGCTTTCTTAAACCCTCGCCATGGAGGTGCGCAGGGTTCGTTTCACGGAAGCATTGAAAAATGTCCTGTGATTTTTTTGAGGTAATAAGGAGCTTGGAGCAATGGCGTTAATAAGCGAGACAGCGCAACACAGAGCAAAATCAAAACGTCGGTCAGCCCTAAGCGTGCTGATGCTGCCAGTACTACTGGTGACCGTAGACAATACGGTGCTTGGATTCGCGTTACCAAAGATTGCCGAGGCCCTGAGTCCGAGCGCTAGTCAGCAGTTATGGATGATCGATGCCTATTCGCTGGTATTGGCGGGATTGCTGGTGTCGATGGGCAGTCTGGGCGATCGAATCGGTCATCGAAAGTTGTTACTGGCCGGGTCTTTGGGTTTTGTCGTTGTGTCGGTACTGACCGCCTATTCCCATACGGCCATGCAACTGATTGCCGGGCGAGCTTGCATGGGGGTTTTCGGTGCGATGTTGATGCCCTCGACGTTGGCATTGATACGTTCGGTGTTTCTGGATCGAGAGGAGCGCAGAGTCGCTGTCGCGATCTGGGCAACAACGCTGACGGTAGGATCAGCACTCGGTCCTTTGGTCGGTGGGGTTTTGCTGGAGTTTTTCAGCTGGGGGGCGATTTTCCTATTGGCGATACCCGTATTGGTGCCGTTGTTGGTATTGGGACCGGTGTTGTTGCCCGAGTCCGAGAAAGACTGTTCAGGGCCACTGGATCCGCTAAGCATCCTGCAATCGATGGTTGCCCTCAGTGCCATCGTTTATGGCATTAAACACAGCGCCAGTAATGGACTCGACTGGATGGCGCTGACAGCATTTGTAATCGGCATGGTTGCTGGGTGGATGTTTGTGCATCGGCAGTTACGTCTGCCTGTGCCGCTGATGGACCTGAGCCTGTTCCGAAGTGGCACCTTTAGCGGCTCCGTACTCATCAATCTGATGAGCCTCGCGTTCCTCGTCGGCTTTGTATTCTTCACCACTCAGTTCTTACAGATCGTCCTTCAGATGTCACCGTTGAATGCGAGCTTTGCGTTAGTACCTGGTCAGATCATGGCGATCGTAGTGGGAATGGCCGTCGTGCCTGTAGCGCGGCGAGTACCGGTGCATGTGCTGGTACCGATTCTGATGGCGTTTGCCGGGGCGGCGTTTTTGCTGGTCGCCAGCATCGGCAGCAGCCTGACCGTTCTGGTGGTGGCTTTTGCCTTGCTGAACATCGGCGTGGGCGCGATCGCGACGGTCTCCAACGATGTGATTTTGTCGGCTGCACCACCGGAAAAGGCGGGTGCGGCGTCGGCCATTAGTGAAACAGCCTATGAAGTGGGTGTAGTTTTGGGGACGACGGTGCTCGGTGGTCTCGTTACTGCCTACTATCGCGGTGCATTGCAGCTGCCGGGCTTTTTGAGCGAGGTGCAGACGATGCTGGCGAGTGAGACGCTATCGGGTGCTAATCATGTAGCGGTGCAGTTGTCGCAAGATCAAGCACAAGCGCTGATGACGCAGGCGGGAAGTGCATTCGAGGGTGGAATTAATCTGGTTTCGTGGGTGACGTTCGGCTTGGCACTCATGGCGATTTTAATTGCCTGGCGCGCTCTGCGGATACCGAAGGCGAAACTTGCTGAAGGGCAGTGATCGAAAACGAACGTCGGGCCGTTTATCACACGGCCCGACCATTTCAGCGCTCAGCTCAAATCAGTTCGGCTCAGTTCAGGCATTGCGCCCCGGCCTTGGCCACTTGTGCGTCCTGCTCGGCTTTGACACCGGACACCCCGACCGCGCCGATCACCTGGCCATCGACGATGATCGGCACGCCGCCCTCAAGGGACGTCAGCAATGGCGCGGACAAAAAGGCGTGGCGCCCGCCATTGACCATCTCTTCATAACCTTTGGATTCGCGCCGACCCAGGGCTGAGGTGCGGGCCTTTTCGGTGGCGATGTAGGCGCCAATCGGAGCGCAACCGTCGAGGCGTTCGAGGGCCAGGGGATGGCCGCCGTCATCGACAATCACGATGGTCACGGCCCATTGGTTGTTCTGCGCTTCGGTGCGTGCCGCCGCGAGGATTTGGCTGACTTCTGTCTGGCTCAGTACGGCTTTGCTTTTCATGGGGATTCTCCAGTACTCGGTTAGGGCAAGGCGGCTTCAACCAGTTCGATCCAGTGCCTGACAGGGGTTCGGCCCGCACCGTCGAGGTGGGACTGACAGCCGATATTGGCCGTGACAATGACTTCGGGATGTCCGCTTTCCAGCGCATTGAGCTTGTTGTCGCGCAGTTGCCGGGACAGTTCGGGTTGGGTCAGCGAATAGGTGCCCGCCGAGCCGCAGCACAGGTGACTGTCGGCAACATACGTGAGGTTGAAGCCCAGACTCGTCAGAATCGCTTCAACCGCACCGCCCAGTTTCTGCGCGTGCTGCAAGGTGCAGGGGCAATGAAAGGCCAGGCGCTGGGCACTATGGATACCGAGCTTTTCCAGCGGCTCGTCGCGCAGCACTTCGACCAGATCCTTGGCCAGCGCACTGACCTTTTTCGCCTTCTCGGCATAGGCCGGGTCGGTGCGGAGCAGGTGACCATAGTCTTTGATGAAGGCGCCGCAACCGCTGGCGGTTTGCACGATGGCCTCGGCGCCGTTTTCAATGCTCGGCCACCACGCGTCAATGTTGCGACGGGCGCGGTCCAGGCCGGCCGCCTGAGCGTCGAGGTGATAATCCACGGCGCCGCAACAGCCCGCCTCGCGGGTCGGCGTGACGCTGATCCCCAGTCGATCCAGGACTCGGGCGGCGGCCGCGTTGGTATTGGGCGACAGACTCGGTTGCACGCAGCCTTCGAGCATCAGCACCTGCCGGGTGTGGCGAGTGATCGGGCGCGGCTTGGCCGGATAGACGTGGCGAGGCAGCTTTATCTGCAAGGTGTTGGGCAACAACGCCCGGAACATCTGGCCGCTGCTGACCAGCCCTTTGAACAGCGCAGGATTGGGGACGACGCTGCGCAGTCCTTCACGCAACAAGCGCTGACCGAGCGGGCGCGGCACCGCCGCATCGACCACCGCCCGGCCGATGTCCAGCAAGTTGTGGTAGTCGACGCCGGAAGGGCAGGTGGTTTCGCAGTTACGACACGACAGGCAGCGATCCAGGTGTAGTTGGGTCTTTTGCGTGACTTCGTTGCCCTCCAGCACCTGTTTGATCAGGTAGATGCGGCCCCGCGGTCCATCCAGTTCATCGCCCAGCAATTGATAGGTCGGGCACGTGGCATTGCAGAAACCGCAGTGCACGCAGGTGCGCAGGATGCTTTCGGCTTCTTCGGCGCGGGGCAGTTGGCGGGCGTGTTCGCTCAAGGTGGTCTGCATGGGTCAAAGCTCCGCGTACAGGCGCCCGGGGTTGAAGATGCCCCGGGGATCGAGTTGTAGCTTCAGGCTGCGGTGGTAGCGCATCAGCGCTGCGGGCAGTGGTTGAAATGGACTGTCGATCAGGCCACGGGTGTAGCAGGTCACATGCCCGCCGACTTCTTCCACGATCGAGCGAATGAACGTTGCCTCCGCGTCGGATTTGAGCCAGGTTTGTGCACCGCCCCAATCGAGCAGCTGACGGCCGGGCAGGGAAAGCCGAGGCGTGTTGTGAGGGACGGACAGGCGCCAAAGTGCCTGGTCCTCATCGAAGAAGCTCAATCGATGTTCGTTGAGATCATCCCAATATGAAGCGTCCAGCAACTCGCCGCCGAGTCGGTCATGAGCCGCCGCCACCGAGCCTTCGCCCCCCTCAAGCCGCAGGTGCAGGCGCTGCCCATCGTGGCACGCGGCGCTGATCGGCAGCGGCTGCTGGCCCCATTCGGCGAGGCGCGGCAAGGCGCGATCGCTGTCCATTTCAAGACTGATGCTTAAAGCTTGACGCGGCTTGGGCAGGACCTTGAGCGAGACTTCGGTGACCACGCCGAGCGAGCCATAGCTGCCAGCCATCAAGCGCGACAGGTCGTAGCCGGCGACGTTTTTCATGACTTCGCCACCGAAGCGTAAATGCTTGCCATGACCGGTGATGACGCGGGTGCCCAGGACGAAGTCCCTGACGGAGCCGGACCAGGGGCGCCGTGGTCCCGACAGCCCACTGGCGATCATGCCGCCGACAGTCGCGCCGTCGCCGAAGGAGGGCGGTTCGCAGGGCAACATCTGCTGCGCCGCGTCCAACACTTCAGCCAGTTCTGCCAACGGGGTGCCGCAGCGGGCGGTGATCACCAGCTCGGTCGGATCGTAGCTGACGATGCCTCGGTGGCTGCGCGTGTCGAGCACTTCGCCCGCCACGATGCGCCCAAGAAACGCCTTGCTGTTGGAGCCTTGAATGCGCAACGGCGTGGCGTTTTGCATCGCCTGGTTGACCTGTTCCAGCAGCGAGGCGCTGTCGTCGAAATCGTGTTCGCTGCGCATCAGAAACGCTCCAGTTCAGGGAAGGGCATCTGACCCAAATGAACGTGCATGGCGCCAAACTCGGCGCAGCGGTGCAGCGTCGGTATGTTCTTGCCAGGGTTGAGTAAGCCGCTCGGATCGAAGGCAGCTTTGACGGCATGGAACACGGTCAGCTCATCGCTATTGAACTGCGCACACATCTGATTGATTTTCTCCCGCCCCACGCCGTGTTCACCGGTAATGCTGCCGCCGACCTTCACGCACAATTCGAGGATCTTGCCGCCCAGGGCTTCGGCGCGATCGAGCTCACCCGGTTGGTTGGCATCGAACAGAATCAGTGGGTGCATGTTGCCGTCTCCGGCGTGGAAAACGTTGGCCACCCGCAGGTCGAACTCGGCCGACAACGCGGCAATCGCGTGCAGCACGCCGGGCAACTCGCGGCGCGGGATCGTCCCGTCCATGCAGTAATAATCCGGTGAGAGACGGCCCACCGCCGGAAAGGCATTCTTGCGCCCGGCCCAGAAGCGCACGCGTTCGGCTTCATCGCGGGCCTGGCGCACTTCGGTGGCGCCGGCCTGTTCCAGCACCTGGCGCACGCGGTCGCAGTCATCATGAACGTCGGCTTCAACGCCATCGAGTTCGCACAGCAGAATGGCTTCGGCGTCGACCGGATAACCGGCGTGGATAAAGTCTTCGGCGGCGCGAATGGCCAGGTTGTCCATCATCTCCAGACCGCCGGGGATGATGCCGGCGGCAATAATGTCACCCACCGCGCGGCCAGCCTTCTCGACGGAATCGAACGCTGCCAGCAGCACTTTCGCGGTCTGGGGTTTGGGCAGCAGTTTGACCGTGACCTCGGTGATGACACCGAGCATGCCTTCGGAACCGGTGAACAACGCCAGCAGATCGAAGCCCGGAGAATCGAGCGCCTGCGAACCCAAGCTCAGGTGTTCGCCATCGACGGTGAGGATGTCGACCTTGAGCAGGTTGTGCACGGTCAGCCCGTACTTCAGGCAATGCACGCCACCGGCGTTTTCCGCCACATTACCGCCGATTGAACAAGCGATCTGCGAGGAAGGGTCCGGCGCGTAATACAAACCAAACGGCGCGGCTGCCTGGGAAATCGCCAGATTGCGCACCCCTGGTTGGACCCGAGCCGTGCGGGCGGCGGGGTCGATGTGCAGAATAGAATTGAAACGCGCCATCACCAGCAGCACGCCTTTTTCCAGCGGCAATGCACCGCCAGACAAACCCGTGCCGGCACCGCGGGCGACCACCGCGACCTGCCGCTCATGGCAGAGCCGAAGCACGCCTTGCACCTCGTCGATGTGGCGCGGCAGCACCACCAGCATGGGCGTGGTGCGGTAAGCAGAAAGTCCGTCGCATTCGTACGGGTTGAGCTCTTCCTGTTGATGCAGGACTTCCAGATCCGGCCACTGCGTGTGCAGGGCTTGCAGCAGGGCGGTTTTGTCGACGTCAGGCAGGACGCCGTCGACGCGTTCATCGTAGAGAATGTTCATAGTCGGTTGGCGACCCTCAGTTGTTTTTATAGGAGGTCTGTATCCGTTTACCATTGACTTTCATCATTGGCCTGGGGCGTTCTACTGTCTATGTGTTGTTGGCTGGTCGAACCAGTTTTCGGTTCGAAGGTTCGAGCAACGCTGCGACTTGGGGGGGGGCGTAAAGCTTGCTGATCACTTAAAGAAGTCATGAGTCAGTGAGAGTCCTGCCGCCATGCCCAAACGATGACCCCAGGCATGGCTGACAGGTTTGCGTCAATCAATGCCCGCCCACAACCATACTGCTGAACGGCTCCACATACGCCTGCAACGTCACCAAACCACCGACCAGAATGGCCAGGATGATCGAGTGGAAAAACACATAACGCAGGATTTCCCCTTCATGCCCGTACCAGCGGGTGGCGGTGGAGGCCACCACGATCGACTGCGCGTCGACCATCTTGCCCATGACCCCGCCGGAACTGTTGGCGGCAGCCATCAGCACCGGGCTGATCCCCAACTGCTCGGCGGTCACCCGTTGCAAGCCGCCGAACAGCACGTTGGACGCCGTGTCCGAGCCGGTCAACGCCACGCCGAGCCAGCCGAGCAGGGTGCCGAACATGGGGTAGAAGATGCCCGTCGCGGCGAAGGCCAGGCCCATGGTGGCGTCCAGGCCCGAGTAGCGGGTGAGGAAGCCCAGGGCGAGCATCGCCACGATAGTAATCAACGAGTAACGCACCAACCAGATCGTTCGCAGGTAATGGTGGATCAACTGCGGGATGGAGTAACCCATCAGCAACCCGCCGAGGATCGCCGACAACAGGATGCCGCTACCGGTGGCGGTGAACCAGTTGAACTTGTAGATCGCCTCTTCGGTTTTCGGCGCAGGCACCACCGGTGGAACCTTCTCGATCTGCTGGTGAATGGTGGTGAAGGTCAGCGTCGGGGCGAAAATCGGGTTGGCTTCGCGCATCGGTTTGCCTTGCGGGTCGAGTTTGGCCGAGCTGGTCGCCGGATCGATCGCCGCGCGAGTATCGAACATGTTTTTGAAGCTCTGGGTGCCCCAGGCGAACACAAAGATCGTGAGGATGATCCAAGGCATCCAGGCGCGCATCACCGCCGAGCGGTTTTCGCTGTTGAAGGTGGCGGTCGCCGTGGGTTGTACGTCGTGCTCATCGTCGATCTTTGAGTTGTCTACCCGCCCTGACAGCGCGGCGGAGGTATGGATGGTGGCCGGTTTCCAGACCTTGATGAAACCGGTCAGGCAGGCCATGGAAATCAGCGCGGCGATCACGTCCACCAGCATTGGCCCGTGATAGTTGGAAACGATGAACTGCGGCACGGCAAAACTGACCCCGGCCACCAGAATCGCCGGCCAGATTTCCAGCATCTTGCGCCAGCCGGCGAAGGCCCAGATCAACCAGAACGGCACGATCACCGAGAAGAACGGTAATTGCCGGCCGACCATCATCGACAGTTCCATTTCTTCCAGCCCGGTCACCTTGGCCAGGGTAATGATCGGCGTGCCCAGCGCACCGAATGCCACGGGCGCGGTGTTGGCGATCAACGCCAGGCCAGACGCGGCCAGAGGCGAGAAGCCCAACCCGATCAGAATCGCCCCGGTCACCGCCACCGGTGTGCCGAATCCGGCAGCCCCTTCGAAGAAAGCACCGAAGCAGAAGGCAATCAGCAGCAATTGCAGGCGTCGATCGTCGGTGATGCGCGCGAGGGAATCCTGCAGTACTTTGAACGAGCCGTTCTCGGTGGTCAGCCGATGCAGGAAGATGATGTTAAGCACAATCCAGCCAATGGGCAGCAAGCCGTTGGCGGCGCCGTACAGTGCGGCCGAGCCGGCCATGTTCGCCGGCATGCCGAAGGCGAAGATCGCGATCAGCAGCGCAGACGCCAGGGCCATCAATGCGGCCAGATGCGCCTTGATATGGAAAAACGCCAGGGCTGCCAGCATCACCACGACCGGCACTGCTGCCATGAGGGTTGAAAGTATCGGGTTGCCGAACGGATCGTAGATTTGCTGCCAGACCATGTTCCACCTCTGCTTTTTATTGTTGGGAGTGCAGACCCCGTGGGGGCGGTGGCTTCTAGTATAGGTGGCATTACGCCGCTGTCCTGGCAGGCCTTTTAGTGGGCCGCACTGAGCTAACATGGCCAATGGGTAAATGCGCTACTCGGACTTCAACGACGGGAGAAATGCAGCCATGACTGAACGCCATATGCACCACAAGGAAACGCTGTCCAACGGATGCAAGATCGAGGTCAAAGCCGAGATATTGAAGGACGGCTCACTGGGGATGTTCATCGGTGTTTACCGGCCGGACGGCACGGCCATTTTTGAGGATCACGATCCAAAACCGCATCTGCTGGACATGGAGGCCGCCTTGGATTGGGGTATCGAAACGGCGAGAGACGTCGGTAACAGCCAAAGAACGCTATAAGCCCTGGCTCTGGCACCCACATGTACAAGGCGATAACCACCATGAAGAAAGAGCAGGTCGGTGCAAAAGAAGAAGAGGGAGGAGATTGGCCTCTCAGCGGATAGACGCGAGAATCAAGGAACTGGAAGATTGGCGGGGGGTTCCAGAATGGTCGCACGCCGGAATCATCTGCACCGGTGAGACGTACAAGCAGGTTCCAAGGGCGCCTCGCTGGAAGACCCTTCAGGCCCGCACTGGCGATAGCATCTTTCCATCCTGCCGCGCTTCCCACAGGTCAAAATCGTTCTAAAAAAGCCTGCCTTGCGCTTTGGACTTTGTACTACTCTTGAAGTTGTAGGTGAAGACGCAGACTGATGCGCAAGCGGATGGCGAGGAAACGTGGGGCGCGTTCCGAAGGGTACACGGTTAGAAAGATCTCCGCGCTGAGATCCAGCCCTTATGCCGTGTGAAGCAGGACAGCACAAAACTGTTCTGTGGGAGTCCTGATAAACCTTGTAAGCCGGAGACCAGCACCGGCCACCTACTCGATTTACAAAGCCCGCCTTGTGCGGGCTTTTTCGTGTCCGCAGGAAACGTTTGTATCGGAACGTATCCGGTGCGCCTTCAGCTAACTCCGCATACAAATCCAAGGCATCTCGACACTTGCGCGATACACGGCGGCCTCCAAATAGAGCCACCGCATCCGCGGCAAGCTCCGCGCGCATTCCCGCGCACTGATTGGAGAAATGCCATGTCCCGTTTCAACCACCGTATCTCCGCTGGCATGCTCGGCGTCGCCGTTACCGCGGCACTCACCGCCTTCGCGGGCTTCTCTCAAGCACAAGAGGCGCCACCGGTAAAAAGCTGGCAGGCGGGTCTTCACCGCACCGATCTGCTGCGCCAGGATCTCGACGTCGCCGGGCGTGAGGTGATCCAGGTTCGCGTTGATTTCGAACCGGGTGTGGTGTCCCCCAAGCATTCGCATCCCGGGGTGGAAGTGGCCTACGTGATTGAGGGCACGTTTGAATATCAACTCGAAGGTCAGCCTCCTGTAACGCTCAAGGCTGGCGATTCCTTGTACATCCCC